>NZ_JBXFWF010000045.1:0-39824 GCF_056854515.1 Stenotrophomonas sp. STEN063 | reverse complement strand
CGGCAGGTCGAGGGCTTTCTTCACCAGCGTCGGGTTGGTGGTGCAGTCGACCGGGCGCAGGCGCTTGATGGCGTCGTAATCGCCGGTATCGGCGACGACGACGGACAGTTCGCGCAGCTGGGCGAGCTTGGAGGGGGCCTGGGACATCATGGTTTCCTGTTGCAGGTGCGGCGCAGTGCGCTCAGCGGTGGAAATCGCCAGCCGCTTCGGGCTGGTAGTGAACGGCGGTGACGCGCAGGCGCAGCTTGCGGCCGCCCGGTGCGGTCCAGTCGATGGTCTGGCCAACCGACAAGCCCAGCAGGGCGCTGCCGACCGGTGCCAGCACGGACACGCGGCCCTTGTCGAAGTCCGCTTCGTGCGGATAGACCAGGGTCAGGGAATGTTTTTCGTTGTGCAGTTCGTCTTCGCAGTCCACACGGGAGTGCATGGTGACGATGCCTTCGGGGATTTCTTCCGGCGGCAGCACCTGTGCGCGCTCAAGTTCCTGCGCAAGGGCAACAGCGGCCGGGTGCCGGCTCAGCGCCGGGGAGTCCAGCAGGGCCTCAAGGCGGGCCATGTCACGGGTGGAAACAACGATGGATGGTGGCAGACCGCTTTGGCTGGTCATGGGAATTCCTTATCTGATTGAAGAGCAAGCAAAAGGCGACGCTTTGTCGGCGCCGCCCGGATTTCGATTGTGCTGGTGAAACGGGCCGTCGGCGGCCCTGTGAAGATCATGGGGCCGGTGCGGCCCGGATGCAATGTGGGGCAGGGTGGTATTCAGGTTTTGGGGGGCTGCGGAGAGCACCCCCTCCCCAACCCTCCCCTCCGCCTGCGGCGCAAGGGAGGGAGTCAAGCCTTGCCCCCTCCCTTGCACGCAGCGTAGGGGAGGGCCAGGGAGGGGTAAGCCTTTAAGCTTGAACCCGCGCCGGTTCAGCCGGCGCCTCCAACAACCCCGCCGGCAGTTGCTTGAACAGCTGCGAGAACTGTTCCAGGAACGCGCCCATCGCCGAGCTGCGGCGCCAGACCATGCCGATCCTGCGATTCGGTTGCGGATTGCCCGCAAACGGGATCAACCGCACGTTCTCCGAACGCGCCACCGGCGGCTTCACCGCCAGCATCGGCAGCAGGGTGACACCCACATTCGCCGCCACCATCTGCCGCAGGGTTTCCAGGCTGGTGGCCTGGAACTCGGATTTCTCAAGCGCGCCGGCCATATGGCAGACATCCAGCGCCTGATCGCGCAGGCAATGGCCATCCTGCAGCAGCAGCAGGCGTTGGTCGGACAGGTCATCCAGCGTCAGCGAGGGATGGTTGGTCAGCGGATGGCCTTCCGGTGCGGCCAGCACGAAGGGTTCCTCGAACAGGAATTCGGTGTGCAACTGCTCGTCGGCGATTGGCAGGGCCAGTAGTGCGGCATCGAGCTGGCCGTTGCGCAGCTGCGCCAGCAACACATCGCTCTTTTCCTCAACCAGCAGCATCTCCAGCTGCGGGAAGCGCTGGCGGATTGCAGGTACCACGTGCGGCAGCAGATACGGGCCGAGCGTCGGGAAGATTCCCAGACGCACGGTGCCGGCTTCCGGGTCACGGGCGCGGCGTGCGGCTTCCTTCATCTGTTCCACTTCGGCCACGATGCTGCGCGCCCGCGCGGCGGCCTCGCGGCCGGCCGGGGTCAGCATCACCTTGCGCGGCGCGCGCTCCACCAGCGGCACGCCCAGCTCTTCTTCCAGCTTCTTGATCTGGGTGGACAGGGTGGGCTGGCTGACGAAGCTGGCCGCAGCGGCACGGCCGAAGTGTTTGTGCTCGGCCAGCGCCACCAGGTATTTCAGGTCACGAAGGTTCATGTCGGGCTCCCGGGTGTTTCCTTCTCCTGCGGGAGAAGCTGCCCCGAAGGGGCGGATGAGGGTTGGCGAAGTCCACGGATTTCGTGGGAGCAATGGGTTTCACCCTTACCCTCACCCCAACCCCTCTCCCGGTGGGAGAGGGGCTTTGAGCATCAGGCGGTTGCTGCCTCTACCGCTGCAGGCTGCAGTACCGGCGTACGGATCAGATGATCGAAGGCACTGAGTGCGGCGGTCGAGCCGGCGCCCATCGCGATGATGATCTGCTTGTACGGCACCGTGGTGCAGTCGCCGGCCGCAAACACGCCCGGCACATTTGTCTGGCCGCGATCATCGATGATGATCTCGCCGCGACCGCTGAGCTCCACCGTGCCACGCAGCCACTCGGTGTTCGGCAGCAGGCCGATCTGCACGAAGATGCCTTCCAGCTCGACCCGGTGCGAATCGCCGCCGACGCGGTCGGTATAGACCAGGCCGTTGACCTTCTGGCCGTCGCCCAGCACTTCGGTGGTCTGTGCGTTGAGCACCACCTTCACGTTGGGCAGGCTGTTGAGCTTGGCCTGCAGCACCTGGTCGGCACGCAGCTTGCTGTCGAACTCGAACACGGTGACGTGGCTGACGATGCCGGCCAGATCGATGGCTGCTTCCACGCCGGAGTTGCCGCCGCCGATCACCGCCACGCGCTTGCCCTTGAACAACGGACCGTCACAGTGCGGGCAGTAGGCCACGCCCTTGTTGCGGTACTCGTCCTCGCCCGGCACGTTCATCTGCCGCCAGCGGGCGCCGGTGGACAGGATCACCGTCTTGGACTTCAGCGAAGCACCGTTCTCCAACTGCACCTCGACCAGCCCATCGGCACCGGCCGGTAGCAGCTTGGCCGCGCGCTGCAGGTTCATGATGTCCACCTCGTACTCACGTACGTGGGCTTCCAGCGCAGCGGCCAGCTTCGGGCCTTCGGTGTGCTGCACCGAGATGAAGTTCTCGATCGCCATGGTGTCCAGCACCTGGCCGCCGAAGCGCTCGGCGGCAACACCGGTGCGGATGCCCTTGCGTGCGGCATAGATCGCTGCCGCCGCACCGGCCGGGCCACCGCCCACCACCAGTACGTCGAATGCATCCTTGGCCTTGATCTTCTCGGCTTCGCGGGCAACGGCGCCAGTGTCGAGCTTGGCGACGATCTGCTCCAGGCTCATGCGGCCGGAGTCGAACATCTCGCCACCCTGGAACACCATCGGCACCGCCATTACCTGGCGCTGTTCCACTTCCTGCTGGAACGTACCGCCCTCGATCACCGTGGTGCTGATCTTCGGATTCAGGATCGCCATCAGCGCCAGCGCCTGCACCACGTCCGGGCAGTTGTGGCAGGTCAGCGACATGTAGACGTCGAAGCTGTACTCGCCGTCGATCGCGGTGATGCTGTCGATGACGTCCTGCGCGACCTTCGGCGGATGGCCGCCGGTCCACAGCAGGGCGAGCACCAGCGATTCGAATTCGTGGCCCAGGGGAAGGCCGGCGAAACGCACGCCGTGGTTCTGGCCTTCGCGGACGATCATGAAGGAAGGCTTGCGCGCATCGTCGCCAGATGTGTCCAGCGTGATCTTGCCGCCGCCGGCCGCGACGATATCGTCAAGCAGGCCGCGCATGTCCTGGCTGGCGCTGCTGTCGTCGAGCGAGGCGATCAGGCGCAGTGGCTGGCGCAGCAGGCCCATGTACTGCTGCAGCTGGGTCTTGAGGCTGTCGTCGAGCACGGTCAACTCCTTCGTTGAGGCAAAGCGGGGGAGTGACGCCCCTGCATGAAGCGGGGCGCCAGTAAAAAGTAGGGGTGAACCGCAGCGGGCTGCGTGGCGTGCGGGCGTGGTGCTGGCTGGCATCAACACGCTGCGGTTCACCCCCACGCCCGCCGCGAGGGCGGGGTGGGAGTGACATGACGATGAACCTTGTATCTGGTTCATCACCACCGGCTGACTGGGACTTAGATCTTGCCGACCAGGTCCAGCGACGGGGTCAGGGTCTTTTCGCCTTCCTTCCACTTGGCCGGGCACACTTCGTTCGGGTGTGCGGCGGTGAACTGGGCAGCCTTCAGCTTGCGCAGGGTTTCGGACACGTCACGGGCGATCTCGTTGGAGTGGATTTCCGAAGTCTTGATCACGCCTTCCGGGTTGATCACGAAGGTGCCACGCAGGGCCAGGCCTTCTTCCGCAATGTGCACGCCGAAGGCGTTGGTCAGCTGATGGGTCGGGTCGCCAACCAGGGGGAACTTGGCCTTGCCCACGGCCGGCGAGGTTTCGTGCCACACCTTGTGCGAGAAGTGGGTATCGGTGGTCACGATGTAGACCTCGGCACCGGCCTTCTGGAACTCGGCATAGTTGTCAGCGGCGTCTTCGATCTCGGTCGGGCAGTTGAAGGTGAAGGCTGCCGGCATGAAGATCAGGACCGACCACTTGCCCTTCAGCGATTCGTCGGTGACTTCAATGAACTTGCCGTTGTGGAACGCATTGACCTTGAACGGCTGGACCTGGGTGTTGATAAGGGACATGAAGTTTCCTCTTGGGTGTAGGGCGGGGTGAATCGTTGGAGCAAAGACTAATAGGCAGAAACTAATAAAACAAATGAATTGGATGCATCGTATCAATAGATAAAGCCTATCAATTGATGCTCCGGAACTGCCTCAAGGCCTGATATCGGGTGCTTTGCGGGCTTTCCAAGCCATCCGGGGCCAAGCTGAACGGCGTGGCATAGACAGGATTAATCCCAAGGCAAGGATCATGGCGGTAGGCAGGGACGGGTGCGCTGACTATCCTCGCCCTCCTGAACGAACCCGCGAAGAGGTAATGCAGTGTCCACGTTGAAGGTTGCCGAGCTGTTGCGGGAGGCCGCTGCACGCCTGCCGGGTGAAGATGCCCGCCATGAAGCCGAGCAGTTGCTGATCCACGTGCTGGGCGTGGAGCGGGCCTGGTTGTTCTCACATGCCACCGACGAGGTGGATGCCGACGCGGTGGAGCGCTTCGAGGTGCTGCTGGCGCGTCGTGCCGAGGGCCATCCGCTGGCCTATCTGACCGGCCGTCGCGGCTTCTGGACCCTGGACCTGCAGGTCAACACGGCGACCCTCATTCCGCGTCCGGAAACCGAGCTGCTGGTCGAGCAGGCGCTGGCACGGTTGCCGGCCGACGACATGGTGCGGGTGGCCGACATGGGCACCGGCAGTGGCGCGGTCGCCTTGTCGATCGCCAGCGAGCGGCCTTTGGCCACGGTGATGGCGACCGATGTGCTGGGCCCGACCCTGGCGATGGCGGTGAAGAACGCACAGGCGCACGGTCTGGAAAATGTGTGGTTCCGGCGTGGGCATTGGTATACGGCGCTGGGTGCGGATCGCTTCGACATGATCGTCAGCAACCCGCCGTATATCGCCGCAGGTGATCCACATCTGGTGCAGGGGGACCTGCGTTTCGAGCCGCCGCCGGCCCTGGCCTCGGGTCCGGATGGTCTGGATGCGATCCGCGAGATCATTGCCGGCGCGCATGAGCATCTGGTGTCCGGTGGTTGGTTGCTGCTGGAGCACGGCTGGGATCAGGGCGAGGCGATCCGCGCGCTGCTGGAACAAGCCGGGTTTGCGGAGGCGCAGACGGTGCAGGACCTGGAGCAGCGTGATCGGGTGACTCTGGGTCGTTGGCCTGGTTGAGGTTGTTGCTGTCGCTGCTGTTGTTGCTGTTTCTGTTGCTGCTGCTCCTGCTCCTGCTCTCGCCGTTGCTGCCGCTGTCGGCTCTCGCTTCTGCTTTGGCTCGTCATTCCCGCGAAGGCGGGAATCGCTCTGGTCTTTGCTTTTGCTTCTGCATTTGATTTGGGAGCAAGAGCCAGAGCCCAGAGCCCAGAGCCAGAGCGATTCCCGCCTTCGCGGGAATGACGACTTTCAAAGCCAAAGCTAGAGCCGGAGCCAGAGCCAGAGCCAGAGCGATTCCCGCCTCCGCGGGAATGACAATATCCAAAGCGAAGCCAGAGCCAGAGCCAGAGCGAGGTCAAAAATCTCATTTCACCGCGTCAATCAGGTCATTCCTTGTCCGCATGACGCACCCCGAAACCTCACGTAGCATCGCCATTCCAAGCCGGGGATGCCGATGATCCGTACCGCGTTCGCTGCCGTATTACTCGCCACATCACTGGGCTGCGCCGCAACGCCGGCTGCCAGCAAACACGCGCCCATCCATCCCTTGCGCGAGGGCTCGCCGATGCAGGATGACTTCGCCGATCTGGCGCCCCTTGGCGAGGCCATTGGCGACAAGCGCATCGTCATGCTCGATGAGCTCACCCATGGCGAAGGCAATATCTACGAAAGCAAGGTGCGCACCGTGCGCTACCTGCATGAGCGCAAGGGCTTTGACCTGCTGGTGCTGGAAAGCGGCTTGTTCGACGTCGCCCGCCTATGGCAATCGCGGCTGCCACTGCGTGCCAACGCGCCCGGCAACATCTTCTACATGTACGCCAACAGCGCCGAGGTGTGGCCGCTGTATGACTATCTGGACGCACAACGTGATACGCCGGATGCGATGCAGCTGGCAGGCTTCGATGGTCGCTTGAGTGGCGGACTCTCACGCCGCCAGCTGGTGCCGCAGCTGCGCGAGAGATTGCTACGGCAGCCACTGGATGAAATGGCACGGCAACGCCTGCAGCTGCATCTGCAGCAGGTACAGCAATTGCTCGATGGCAAGCTGGCAATGGCCGACGCCCGCGCACGCCAGCGCTTCCTCGATGATTCGCAATGGTTGCTGCAACTGTTGCCAGCGCCGGACGCCGAGCACGGCGACGATGTGTTTGACAGCGATGGTTTCTGGCGGCGCATCAACGCCAGCCTGCAACGCATGGCCGAGGCGAGCTGGCAACTGCGGCCTTTCGATGAGCACGATCCGGTCATGGCCGGCAACCTGCAGTGGCTGCTGGAACAGGCCTACCCGGGGCGCAAGGCGATCATCTGGGGGCACTACGCGCATCTGAACAGACTCGGTGGCTACCGCGATGGTCATCCACGTGGCTTTCCGCCGGTGGACAACGTGACCCGTGCCTTGCCGAAGGCGCTGCAGGCGCAGGCCTATGTGCTGCATTACGCCGGCGCGCAGGGTAGCTACCGCGATTACATCGATCAGCAACTGCGCGAGGTGGGCGCGCGGCCTTCACAGCTGGAGTCGCGCCTGACCGCCAATGCAGCTGCGGTGTTCGTGGACCTGCATGCAGGCAGCTTGCCTGGCGAGGACGATGCGGCCAGCCGACTATGGAGCATTGACTATGCCGACGGCTTGCCCTTGGCCGAAGCCCGCCAGCGCTTCGATGGCCTGTGGCTGCTGGACCGCATCACCCCGGCGAGCAGTGCAACGCCTTGATGGGACGCTGCAACGCAGACAAGACCGCAACATCGCTGCGTTAGACTAGCCGGCCTGTTCCCAGCGAGGCTGCCATGCGCACGCTCTACCCCGCCATCGAGCCCTACGACACCGGCACGCTCAAGGTCGACGACCGCCATACGCTGTATTTCGAACAATGCGGCAATCCCAATGGCAAGCCGGTGGTGATGCTGCACGGCGGCCCGGGTGGCGGCTGCAGCGACAAGATGCGCCAGTTCCACGACCCGTCCAAGTACCGCATCATCCTGTTCGACCAGCGTGGCTCGGGTCGTTCCACCCCGCATGCCGATCTGGTCGACAACACCACCTGGGATCTGGTCGCCGACATCGAGAAGCTGCGCGAGAAGCTCGGCGTCGACAGTTGGCAGGTGTTCGGTGGCAGTTGGGGTTCGACGCTGGCGTTGGCCTATGCGGAAACCCATCCGCAGCGGGTGACCGAGCTGGTGCTGCGCGGCATCTTCATGCTGCGTCGCTGGGAGCTGGAATGGTTCTACCAGGAAGGCGCCAACCGTTTGTTCCCGGATGCCTGGGAGCACTATCTGAAGCCGATCCCGCTGGTTGAGCGCCATGACCTGATCTCGGCCTTCCACCGCCGCCTGACCAGTGACGACGAGGCCACGCGCCTGGCTGCCGCCAAGGCATGGAGCGTGTGGGAAGGTGCCACCAGCTTCCTGCATGTGGACGACGACTTCGTCAACAGCCACGAAGACCCGCAGTTCGCACTGGCCTTCGCTCGCATCGAGAACCACTACTTCGTCAACGGTGGCTTCTTCGAGGTGGAAGACCAGCTGCTGCGCGACGCGCACAAGATCGCCCACATCCCGGGTGTGATCGTGCACGGCCGTTACGACGTGGTCTGCCCGCTGGCCAATGCCTGGGAACTGCACAAGGTCTGGCCGAAGGCGACGCTGCAGATCAGCCCGGCGTCCGGCCACTCGGCATTTGAAGCCGAGAACGTCGATGCACTGGTACGCGCCACCGACAGCTTCGCCGGCTGATAAGCCAACCCCTGTAGTGCCGAGCCATGCTCGGCATGGGCGTCACCGATGGACCTCTATGTAGGAGCGGCGTCAGCCGCGAAGCTCGTAGATGTCCAGATGGCAGAAATGCCCAACGGGTCATTGCCGCGAGCTTCGCGGCTGGCGCCGCTCCCACATCTGATGGATTGCTGGGAAAGCCCCCTGCCGAGCATGGCTCGGCACTACCGCTTCGCTCCCTCCCTTTCGCACAGCGAAGGGGAGGGTTGGGGAGGGGGGCTTTGGCTGGCGCTGCCGAAGCGTCGCGGCTGACGCCGCTCCTGCAGTTATTGATTGTTGGCAAGCCCCCTGCCGAGCATGGCTCGGCACTACACAAGATGTCTGGCTAAAAATTCACCAGTGCTTGCGAGGGCTTGGTACACAAGGGCTGCGGGTTCTTATCCACAGCTTGTGTATATGCCGGGACACAGCCTGTGTGGACAACGCGAGACAGCACCGGCGCTGTTGCGTTTCACCATTCGCCGGCCAGCAAGGCTTCTGCCAGAACCTTCAGCTTGGGCGACACCTGCCGTGATGGCGGATAGACCAGCGACAGGGCGCGGGTTCGTCCTTCGTTGGCCTGCAACACGCGCTGCAAGCGCCCATCGGCCAGGGCGTCGGCGACGGCGAAGTCCATCACCTGCACGATGCCAATACCGGCCAGGGCGGCTTCCACCAGCGGATCGCCGCTGTCGAACACCATCCGCGTCGGCGGGGTGAAGTCGTGCATCTGCCCATCCAGCGCCCGGAACTGCCAGTCCACCAGGCGGCCACTGCGCAGATTGCGTACCGCCAGGCAGGTGTGTTCCTGCAGCGCTTCCACGGTTGCGGGCTGGCCGTGGCGGGCGAGGTAGTCCGGTGCGGCAACCGTCACCCAGCGCAGCGGCCGCAAGGGCCTGGCCACCATCCGTACATCGCTGATCGGGCCGGTGCGCAGGGCGGCGTCGAAACCCTCTTCGGCCAGGTCGACCAGGCGGTCATTGAGCACCAGCTCGAACTGCAGCTGTGGATGTGCGGCGATCAGTTTTCCGGCCAAGGGCACCAGCACCTTGCGGCCAAACATCGAGGGCGCGGTCAGCTTCAATACGCCTGAGGGAACACACGGGCGATCGCCCAACTGGCGCTGTGCGTCTTCCAGGCCACTGAGCAGCGGCTGGCAGTGCTCGACGAACAGGCGCCCGTCCGGTGTCAGGCTGACGTTGCGGGTATTGCGGTGGAGCAGGCGTACCCCCAACGAGTGCTCCAGCCGGCTGATCGCCCGCGACAGGCCGGATTGGCTGAGCCCAAGCTGCCCCGCGGCTACGGTGAAGCTGCGCGCGTCGGCGACCTGCACCAGCATGCGTACCGCGTTGAGGTCCATGGCATCCATTGATGCAAATCCGCATTACAAATATGCATGTATCCTGATTTATCTGCGCCGTGTCATCAATAAGACTGTGCGCCCCCGTGTTTCTGGATTCAGGCAATGCAGGTTTCATCGTCTCCACTCTCTGCCACACCGCGGCTGGCGCTTGCGCTGTTGGCCACGGCACAGCTGATCATCGCCCTGGACGCCACCATCATCTTCGTCGCCCTGCATGACATGGGGCGCGCGCTGCAGATCAATGCGCAGCAACTGCAATGGGTGGTCAGCGCCTACACCGTGGCCTTTGGTGGTTGCCTGTTGCTGGGTGGCCGCGCGGCCGACCTGCTCGGCAAGCGGCGCTTCTATCGGCTGGGCATGGCCTTGTTCGCGTTGGCTTCGCTGGTTGGTGGCTTCAGCAGCAGCGCGTGGCTGCTGGTGGCGGCGCGCGCGGTGCAGGGCATTGGTGCGGCCTTGCTGTTCCCGGCCACCCTGGCCCTGATCAATACGCTGTATGCCGAAGGCGCGCCGCGCAATCGGGCGCTGGCGATCTGGAGCATGGCCAGTGCCGGTGGCCTTGCGCTGGGAACCCTGCTCGGTGGCGTGCTGACCCAGCAGTTCGGCTGGGCATCGGTGCTGCTGGTGATCGTGCCGATTGCCGGGGCCTGTGCAGTGCTGGGTGGCGTCTGGTTGCCGTCGGACGGCCCACGTGCACGTGGTCGAACCTTCGATCTCGCCGGCTGCTTCAGCGTGACCGTCGGCGGCAGCCTGCTGGTCACCACCCTGGTACAGGGGCCGGAATGGGGCTGGGCTGCGCCGATAACACTGGCCTGCCTGCTGTTGTCGTTGCTGTTGCTGGCAGCCTTCGTGCTGATCGAGAAACGCAGTGCCGATCCGCTGATGCACTTCGCCTTGCTGCGGGTGCCCGGGCTGCGTACCGCGATGTGGCTGACCATGCTGTTCATGAGCAGCTTCGGCGTCCAGTACTACTTCCTGGCCCTGTACTACCAGGACGGCTATGGCTGGAGCCCGTTGCAGGCAGGTATGGCGTTCCTGCCGCCGACGCTGGTGTGCACCGTCGGCATCCGCATCGCCGAGCGCATGTTGGCGGTACGTTCGCCACGGCAGGTGCTGGCGTGGGGCTTGGCGGCGGGGACATTGGGAATTGCTGGCGTTGCCTTTGCATTGCCGCACGGTGCTGGTTACTGGCCGCTGCTGCCGGGCATCGTGCTGCTCAGCCTGGGTCAGGGCATGACCTGGACGGCGATGTGGATCGTGGCCGGGCAGGGCGTTCCTGCCGCGCAGCAAGGCGTGGCTTCCGGCATGGCGGCCACTGCGCAGCAGATCGGCGGTGCCCTGGGCCTGGCTGTGCTGGTGATGCTGGCCAATGCGGCACGTGCAACCGCACCGGCTGACAGCGCGCAGGCGCTGCAGGGATTGGTCCATGCGCAATATGGTGCTGCGCTGTTCGCTGCACTCGGCGTGGTGGTTGCATTGCGCCTGCGGCCGGCGCCGCTAGACTGCAGCTCCGCCGATTGTTTGCCCAGCGACGCATGATTGAACTGTTGGATCTCCGCCAGACCCTGGACAGCTTTGCCAGCTGCAACGACGACGATGAGGTGTGGGCGCGCTACGGCTGGGTCCACGCCAGCGAAGGCGGCGCCTTGAATGCTTCGTTCTGGCTGCCGGCCAGCGAGGCCGAAGCCTTCGATGATGATGAGTTGCCGACGGCGGCGCGTGCCTTGGGTCTTTCGAGCTTCCTGGAACCGGCGACCTTTGCCGATGTGCTTGATGTGCAGAAGCGCCAGCGTCCGCTATCGACGCTGGAGGACTACGCAGCGGCACTGGATTACTACGCCGAGTACGATGCGTTCCTGCAGGTGCCGGGTATCGATGAGGCCTTGGGCGAGGCCGCGGAGGCCGAGCAGGAAGCCGCACGGGCGTTGGATGTCGGGCCCGGCATCTACGCCAGCTTCGATGTGGTGCTGGCGCAATGTCCCGCGCAGCATGTGAAGGATGCAGCGCGTCAGGTGGCGGCGTTGTTGGCTGTATCGATTGGCGAGGCTTTGGCTGCCTGCCGCGATCTGCCGGTGTGTCTCGGCGAACAGCTGGACCGGAAGCGCTGCGCCGGAATTGTCGCGGCCTTCGATGCCTTGGGCGTGCCGTTGCAGGTGCGAGGCTACAAACCCTTCCCGTGGTCAGCAGTGCCGACGCCGACGGTTGTTGTAGGAGCGGTGTAAGCCGCGAAGCTGGCAATGCATGCTGCGAGGCATTGCGGTTGCCGGAAGCAGCACCAGCTTCGCGGCTTACGCCGCTCCCACAAAAGCGTCAGCACCTGTAGTGCCGAGCCATGCTCGGCAGGGGTTCTACAAACGCAACGTCCGACACGCCATCAGCTTCGCGGCTTACGCCGCTCCCACAAAAGCGTCAGCACCTGTAGTGCCGAGCCATGCTCGGCAGGGGCCCTGCAAGCGCAACATCCGATACGCCATCAGCTTCGCGGCTTACGCCGCTCCTACAGCACGGCGGTGCGCGGCTCCTGCAGGGCGAGCAACATCGGTTGCAGATTGCGGAATATCCGCTCCAGTCGCTCTGCCCAGGCCTGCTGTCCCGCCGCATCGGCAATCAGGTCCTGGCGGATCTCCAGTTCCACATGCACCAGGCCGCGGCCTTCGCCATGCACCGGCACCGCATAGTCGCTGCTGCTGTTCACCGAGTACGGCTGGTTGTCGCCGACCACCAGGTCGCCTTCCTCGCGCAAGGCCTGCAGCAGCGCGTGCGCGAAGCGCGTGTCCTGGTGATACAGCACGCCTGCATGCCATGGACGTTCCACGCCGGCCATCGCCGGGGTGAAGCTGTGCATCATCACCAGCAGCGTCGGCACAGCCGCATCGCGGCGACGGTCCAGCTCGGCGTCGATGCGTGCATGGTAGGGCGCGTGGATTGCATCAATGCGCTGCTGGCGTTGCTGTGGATCAAGGCCGCGATTGCCGGGAACAGCGGTGCCGTCGCTGACTTCAGGAATCAGCGTTGGCGACACCAGCGGCCGGTTGCAGTCGATCAGCAGTCGCGAATAGGTCTGTTCGATGGCCCAGGCGTCCAGGCGCTCGGCCAGGGCGCGGGTGGTGCCGGCGATGCCGATGTCCCAGCCGATGTGGCGGTCCAGTTCGGCCTGCGGCAAGCCCAGGTCCTGCAGCGCCTGCGGCACGCGCTGGCCGGCATGATCGGCCAGCAGCAGGAACGGGGACACGCCGTTCGGGTTGTGCACGGTGTAAACCGCTGGATCATCGGCGCCGAGCAGTGGGGCGACGCCTTGCAAGCCTGAGTCAGCCACGCGGACGCCCATCCAGATGGTGTTCGATCATCCACAGGCCGGCCCACAACTTCGCGTCCAGCTCGTAGCCTTCACCCATTTTCTCCACCAGCCAGGCTGCAGCGCGTTGGCGAGGGATGCTGTGCACGGTGATGTCTTCACTGGCATCGCCGCCGCCGTCGCCGACCTTGCGCAGGCCGGTGGCACGCACGAAGGCGATCTTCTCGCTGCTGGCGCCCGAGGACGTGGGGCCGATCATCAGCACTTCGGCCTGGTCGGCGGTCCAGCCGGTTTCCTCTTCCAGCTCGCGCACGGCTGAAACCTCGATGGATTCACCGGCATCGATATCGCCAACCAGCCCGGCCGGCATCTCGATGGTGCGCGCCTGCAACGGCACGCGGAATTGCTCGACGAACAGCACTTCATCATCGGGGGTGACTGCGATGATGATCGCAGCCAGCCCGCCGGCATGGGTGCGCTCGCTGTACTCCCAGGTGCCGCGCACCAGCATGCGCTGGTATTTGCCTTCGTAGACGACGCGGGGTTCAGCAGTGTTCTGGCTCATGCGAACTCGTTGGCTGGAGTGGAAGGGGACTGCAGGCCGGCCGCCGTCATCAGCCGGCGCCGGGTCATCGGGCCAAACCGAAGCGCCTCGCACAGCCCGCCGAGCATGTCGCCGTCGCCATTGGCACGCACGAAGCCGCCGGCGGCGTTGTGCAGCGGTGCGTTCAAGGCAACCGTGGTCAGCTGGCGGAACAGGAGTGCCTGCTCGCGTTGCTCACGCAACCGCACCGCCATGGTGGCGGCACCGCGTAGGCGCAGGAACGGCACTTCGTCGATGCGTTCGAGCAGGGCATCCATCGTGCCGAAATGGGCCAGCAGCACCGCCGCCGATTTGGCGCCGATGCCGGAGACGCCGGGGATGTTGTCCACTGCATCGCCGCTCAACGCAAGGTAGTCGGCGACCTGGTGGGCGTGCACGCCTTGCCGTGCCTTCACCCCGTCCGCGCCCCAGCGCTGGTTGCGGGCGTAGTCCCATTGTTCGTCGTGTTCCAGCAGCAGCTGCGACAGGTCCTTGTCGGCCGAGACGATGACCCCGCGCAGGCGGCCGCGGCTGGCATGCAGGGCGCTGCCGATCAGGTCGTCAGCCTCGTATTCGCGGTCGGCCAGTACTTCCAGGCCCAAGGCGGCGCACAGCGCCTTGCAATGGGCGAACTGGCGGCGCAGTTCCTCCGGGGCCGGATCACGGTTGGCCTTGTAGGCCGGATACAGCGCGTGGCGGAAACAGCTGTCCAGCGCTTCGTCGAAAGCCACCGCGATGTGCTGCGGGCGCTCGCGCTCCAGCAGGTCGAGCAGGAAGCGGGCAAAACCGTGAACTGCGTTCACCGGCCATCCCTGTGCATCCTGGAACTCGTCGGGGATCGAGTGCCAGGCGCGGAACACATACAAACTGGCGTCGATCAGGTAAAGCGGCTGCAGCGGGGTATTGGCAGCCGTCACGGCTGCCAGTCCTGCAGCAGCGCGGCCGGATCGGGGCGCTCGCGGTCGGGGACGGCGATCTTCGGGGTGCCGATATGGATGAAGCCGACGATCTGTTCGTTGCTGGCCAGGCCCAGGTGGCGGGCGACTTCGGGGTCGCTGCTCATCCACGCGGTCAGCCACTGCGCGCCGAAGCCCACGCCCTGTGCGGCCTGCAGCAGCGCGAAGCAGGCGCAGCCGGCGGTGAGCAGTTGTTCCTGCATGGGCACCTTGGGGTTGTCCTGCAGGCGGGCGATCACGGTGATGATCAGCGGCGCATGCGAGAAGCGTTTGCGGTCCTTCTCGACCGCCGCGTCAGATGCATTGGGGTCGCGCTGGCGGCTGCGCTGGGCCAGGAACTCACCCAGGGCGTGGCGGGCGTCGCCCTGCAGGCGCAGGAAGCGGAACGGCACCATCTTGCCGTGATCCGGTACCCGGACGGCCGATTGCAGCATGCGCAGCTGCGTGGCGTGGTCCGGCGCTGGCTCGCCCAGTTGCAGGGAGGGCACCGAATGGCGCTGATCCAGCGCTTGCAGGAAGCAGTTGTCGGACATGGTTCACAGGGGCTGAGGTGGCCACTGATTATAGACGCCGCCCATGTACCGGCCGTTTAGCGTAGATCAGGGTCAGTTTTGTGCGCTGTGTCGTGTGCCCTGAACGAGCTACGGGTCGCTAATAATCGCCGACACGCTTAGCATTGCTGGTAATGCGGGGAAGGGCTCATGAGGTAGGAAGTGCGTACTGCATCACTGACCCTGTTCATCTTCTCCGCCTACCATGCGCGTGCGGATTCAGGGGCCGCGTCTGCATTTCCTCAATCGTTTACAAGAAGATCAGCGCCTGTATGGGTGTGGAGCCTTTGCGCATGATGTCCAGTCCGCATCCCGCCGGTCAGCCCGGTCGTAACCAGAACCTGCTTGGCGTGGCCCGCGAGGCTGCCCTGCCTGTGCTGTCACAGGCTTTCGCCAAGGTGCTGGCGGGGTTTGACGATGCCTTGTTCGACCGTGCGGAGACGGCGGGCCCGTCGCAGCTGGCATTCCTGGACGGCATGCGCGAGCTGCGCCGCCGTCGCGATGAGATCTCGCGCCGCTTCGACTCGCACCTGCAGCAGGCCTGGGCCGCGCTGGAAGCGGGCACACCGCAGTCGGCGGAAACCGTACTGGCCGGGCAGAGTGACGGCGGCCTGAGCCTGGTGCCCGAACACATTCTTGAGTCACGCCTGGCCGTGCGCAATTTTGCGACCGTGCTGCTGCGCGACTGGAAGCAGGTATTGCTGCGCATCGATCACCGCCTGGCCTGGGTGGCCGGGGTGGCCGCGCTGGATGCCGATACCAACCCGATTGGGCCGGAACACATTGGTGTTGCCGTGCACGAGGCGTTCTATACCTGCGACCTGGCCGCAGAAGTGCGGCTGGTGCTGTTCAAGCTGTGCGAGCGTGAGTTTGCGGCCGGTATCGGCAAGCTCTACCAGGCAGTGGACGAGCGACTGGCGCAGGCCGGTGCGGCTCCCGAGATCGCTGCACCACGTCGCTCCGCACCGCAGCGCACGCCTGCCGAACAGATGGAGCAGGCTGCACAGGAAGAAGAGGAAGGGTTTGACCCGGGTCACGCGCCAATGTGGGCGCGGCGCTTTTCCGAGCGCTGGAGCCAGCGCCGCGGCAGCATGGCCGGCCAGGCTGCCGCGCAGGCAGCGGCGGGCTTCGAAGCCGAGCAGGCTTATGGCAATCCACAGAACATGGTGCTGGAAGCCCTGCATGAGCTGCTGGCACAAAGCCGGCAGACCCGTGAAGGCGCCTCAGCATCTTCAGCGGACGCGGGGCAGGCCGGCACCGGCCATCAGCGCTCCCTGAACCAGCGCGAGATGATGTCGGTGTTGTCGCTGCTGCAGGCCACGCCCAGCGCAACCCTGCGTGCGGCGGTGGGTGAGGATGGCGAATCGCTGGCGCAGCGGCTCAAGAGTGAAGTGCTGTCCGGCGCCACCCGCCTCGGGGTGGACCCGCAGCAGGCGCACCTGGACCCGCAGGACGAGGATGCGATCGACCTGGTCGGCATGCTGTTTGACGTGATGCTGGACGAGCGGGACCTTGAGGGCCGCTCGCGCGAGTTGATCGGCCGGCTGGTGGTGCCCTTCGTCAAGGTTGCCATGCTCGACCGGCGCATGTTCGTGCAGAAGACCCATCCGGCACGCAAGCTGCTCAATTCGCTGGCCGAGGCCTGCGAGGGCAATGCCGGTGAAAGCCAGGCCGAGCGCGCGCTGATGGGCAAGGTCGAAGAAATCATTGAGCGGCTGACCGCCGAGTTCAACGAGAACCTGGCGATCTTCCTGACGTTGGAAGAAGAGTTCCGCGAGTTCCTGGCCCAGCATCGGCGCCGGGTTGAGATCACCGAACGGCGTGCCGCAGAAACCCAGCGCGGGCAGGAAAAGCTCGAGGTTGCACGCAATCGTGCCAGCGCCGAACTGGACAAGCGTGTTGCCGATACCGCGCTGCCCAAGGCCATCGAAGACTTCCTTCGCCAGCCCTGGAACCACCATCTCACCCTCACCCTGTTGCGCGAAGGCGAGGAAGGCGAGGGTGTGAGCGAGGCGCTCAAACTGGCAGACGACGTGCTGGAGGAAGTGGCCGAGGCGCGCCGTCATATCGTTGGCAAACCGTGGTTGCAGTCCTGCCAGCCGGGCCTGCGCAAGGTCTTTGCCAGTGTTGGCCTGCATGGCGACGGCGGCACCACCGCGATCGATGCCTTGCATGACACCTTGCAGTCCGTCGCCGAGTTGCGCCCGGAGCTCGAGCGTGCGTTGCCGGAGCTGCCACCGGTTGCCCTGCCCACGCCACCAGCGCCGGAAACGCCGGCCATCGAGTTTGGCAGTGCGACCAAGGCCGAAGACTTCGACGACACCGATGCCGAGCGTTTTCGGCGGATGGAGATTGGCACCTGGCTGGATTTCATCGACAAGGACGGCAAGATGCAGGCCGGCAAGTTGTCGTGGGTGAGCCCGATCTCCTCGCGCCTGCTGTTCGTCAACCGCCGCGGCATCCGCTTCTGCGTGGCCTCGCCGGAAGAACTGGCGGTGATGGTGCGCCTGGAACGACTGCGTCCGCATGTGGATGACGGCGCCTTCGACAGCGCCATGCAAGGCGTGATTGATCGCCTTGAGCCGCAGGGCGCGGCGCACTGACCGCAAACCGGCAGGCCAGGGCCTGCCGCACAGGGCATCGGCTTTGCTACGATCCGGCGGTTGATCCGCTGCGCATCGAGGACTGGAATGGCCGTAGATGTCTTGGTATTGAAGGAAACCGCTGAGGGCGAGCGACGCGTTGCCGCCACGCCGGAAACGGTGAAGAAGCTTGTTTCAGCCGGCGCGCAGGTACACCTGCAGGCCGGCGCCGGTACGGCCGCGGGCTTCCCCGACCAGGCCTATGTGGATGCAGGTGCACAGCTGGGTGACGCGTTGGAAGGCGCGGACCTGGTGTTGTGCGTACAGGCGCCATCCTTGTCCAGCATTACCCGCCTGAAGGCGGGTGCGGTGCTGGTGGGCGGCGTGCAGCCTGAAGCCGACCCTGCTCGCGCGGCTGCGCTGCAAGCGCGGCAACTGCAAACCTTTCCGTTGGAACGATTGCCGCGTACCACCCGTGCGCAGGCGATGGATGTGCTCAGCTCACAGGCCGGCATGGCCGGTTACAAGGCGACCCTGATCGCCGCACAGCTGGCGCCGCGCTTCTTCCCGATGCTGACCACCGCCGCCGGCACCATCCGCCCGTCCAAGGTATTGGTCGTTGGCGCTGGCGTTGCAGGCCTGCAGGCGGTTGCCACGGCCAAGCGGTTGGGTGCAGCGGTCGAGGGCTTCGATGTGCGCCCGGAAACCCGTGAGCAGATTGAGTCGCTGGGCGGCAAGTTCTTGGACCTGGGCGTCAGTGCGGCAGGTGAAGGCGGTTATGCCCGGCAGCTGACCGATGACGAGCGCGCTGAACAGCAGCGACGCTTGGCCGAGCATCTGAAAGGCGTAGACGTGGTGGTCTGCACTGCGGCCGTGCCGGGGCGTCCGGCGCCGAAAATCGTCACCGCGGCGATGGTGGCGGGCATGCGCCCGGGCAGCGTGATTGTCGATCTGGCGGCTGAAACCGGCGGCAATTGCGAAGCTACCCAGCCGGGCCAGACCATCGAGGTTGGTGGCGTGACGGTTGCTGGTCCGCTCAACCTGGCCAGCATGGGCGCGGTGCATGCCAGCGAGATGTTTGCGCGTAACGTCTACAACTTCGTGGCCTTGTTCCTGAAGGACGGCAAGTTGTCGTTCGACTGGAATGATGAATTGCTGGCCAAGACGGTGTGGCCGCAACGCCCCGCTGGCGGCGAGATTCCGCCGGTCTGACCGTCATCGGTAGAGCCGAGCCATGCTCGGCTGGGGCTCTACCTGGAAACCATCTTGTAGGAGCGGCGTAAGCCGCGAAGTCGGTTGTCCGTCGGGATGCAGGCGCCTGCGTTTACTTCATTGAAGTCAGCTTCGCGGCTTACGCCGCTCCCACAAGAGTGCTGGTATTGCCTGGAAAACCCCTGCCGAGCATGGCTCGGCACTACAGGGCTGGATCGGCTTTGGCTTCAGCCCCTCTCCCGCATGCGGGAGAGGGGTTGGGGTGAGGGCAGCTTTTCGCTGGTAAAGCCCCTGCCGAGCATGGCTCGGCACTACAGTTCAGGATCAGCGCGGGGGACGTGCCGCTGGCGGGTTGGCCTGCACCCATTGCCGGCGTTGTTCCGGGCTCATCCTGTTCCATTGCTCGCGCAGCTGCTGGCGCTGGTCCTTGTCCATGCCGCGCATCTTGTCGAACAGCGCCTGCGCGTCGCGGCGCTGGTCGGGCGACATGTTCTCGAAACGGTGCATGCCGCGCCGGGCCTGCTCGCGCTGCGCCGGGGTCATCTGCTGCCAGCTGCGGGCATGCTCATAGTTGCGCTGGCGACGATCGGGGGAGGAGCTGTTCCAGCGATCCCGCACCGGTGCGATCAGGGTCTCGCGCTGGGCAGTGGTCAGCTGGTCCCATTCGGGCAACTGCTGCTGGGCGACAGCAGGGACGCTGGCACAGATCAACAGCAACGGCAGCAGCAGGTAGGGCAGCAAGGTCTTCATCGTCGTCATTCCATCGCCAGATTGTCGGAGCCCAGCCACAGGTACAGCTCCGGGCTTTCGTCGAACAGCAAGCTGTCGTCAGCGTCGGCGTCAACGCTCTGGCTGGCGATCAGGGGCGCGGCAGGTGGCTGCGCGCTGTGATTGAACTGCATTGCCACCGGCACGGCCAGCAGCGCCGAGCAGGCGGTCGCCAGCCACCAGCGATGGCGACGCCATACCGATGGTGTGCTCGTCGTGCTGGCGTGCTGACGGGCCTGCCGCAGCCGCGCCAGGGTGGCAGGAGACAGCGCGGCATCGGCCTGCCGCTGCAACTGCCGGGCCTGATGGTCGAATGCTTCGGGATGTGTGGGCAGGCGGTTCACCGCGTGGCCTCCAGTTGTTTCTGCAATGCGTCGCGCGCGCGCGACAGGTGGGTTTTTACCGAGCCTTCAGAACAGCCCATGGCCTTGGCGGTGGTGGCCACGTCCAGTTCCTGCAGCACGCGCAGGCTGAAGGCTTCGCGCTGCCGTGCTGGCAGCTGCCGCAGGGCCTGCACCAACTGCGCGTACTCGCGCTGCTGTTCATGCGTCTGTGCCGGACCGGGGGCTTCGTCGGCCCAATCGATGGTGCTGTCCTGGTCGTGGTCTTCCTGGGGCGCCCAGAACTTCAGGCGGAAGCTGCGGCGGCGCTGCAGGTCGATGATGCGCCGGCGCAGGATGCTCCAGAACAAGGCTGTCCATTCCTCCGCAGGCCGCTCGCGGTAGCCCAGCATGCGCTCCATGGCGTCCTGTACCGCGTCCAAGGCATCGTCGCGCTGGCGCAGGCCGGCCTCGGCGAAACGGAACGCGCGCGGCCCGATGCCCGCCAGGAACGCGTCCAGCGAGGCGGGTACAGCAACAGGCGGCATCAAGGGTGGGCTGGTCACCAGCACAGGGTAGCGTCCCGGTCGTGGTCTCTGGGAGTGATAACGCGCGGGTGCGGAATCGGTTGACAACGCAACGGTCGCGCCGGCTTCGGCCAGATGGTTATGATGCCGGACAGGCGCTTCCAGCCTCGGAGAGACCAAGCAATGAGCGACGGGTTCGTAGCGTTGTACATCTTCATGCTGGCAGCGATTGCCGGCCACGTGATCATCTCGCGGGTGCCGGTGATCCTGCACACACCGTTGATGTCCGGTTCCAACTTCATCCACGGCATCGTGTTGATCGGTGCGATGGTGGTGCTCGGCCATGCCGATACCACGCTGGAGAAGGTCATCGGCTTCATCGCCGTGGCCTTGGGCGCAGGCAATGCGGCCGGCGGTTATGTGGTGACCGAGCGCATGCTGGACATGTTCAAGAGCTCGAAGAAGCCGGAAGGGAAGGACAAGTGAGTTCATCCACTGGTATTGCGGGCGGTTCCTCCATCGGCGCGCGGCAGGTTTTCCAGTGGCTCAGCTACCTGCAGTATCCGGCGTTGCTGGTCGCTTTCGCCTATGCGGCACGGCCGCTGTTCAATGGCATGGAGGGCGCGCTTGATGCCTACAACAGCGCACTGCTGTATGCGGGTGTGGGCGTGGGCATGTCCTCGCTGCAGGACCCGTCCAAGACCCAGAACAACATGTCGAAGAAAGTCTGGCAGGACCCGCGCAAGGGCGGCCTGATGCTGTGGCTGCTCAGCGCGCAGGCACTGCTGCCGATCGTGCTGGGGTTGCTGGGCGCCGCGCTTGCGCCGACAACGGCCTTGTCGCAACTGGCGCTGGGCATGGTGGCATTCGGGCTGGGCATGATCGGCCTGCTCAAGACCGCCATTGAAATGCGCGAGCACCATCGCCTCGACAAGCAGGCTGCTTGCCACTCCGACACGGCTCTGGAGGCCGATGCATGAGCATATCGATCCTGGTCAATACGAGTTACCTGGTTGCCGCGACGCTGTTCCTGCTGGGCCTGCAGCGCATGGCCTCGCCCAAGACCGCGCGCAGTGGCATCCAATGGGCTGGCGCGGGCATGTTGATCGCGACTGCAGCGACGTTCTTCCTGCCTGGCCTGCATAACCTCGCGCTGATCGCGGTTTCCCTGGTGCTGGGTACCGGCTTGGCCTGGGTATCGGCGAAGAAAGTGGCCATCACCGACATGCCGCAGATGGTCGCGCTTTACAACGGCATGGGTGGTGGTTCGGCGGCGGCGATTGGTGCGGTGGAGCTGCTGCGCTTTTCCGAGCTGGCCAACCGCGACACCAGCCATTGGAGCGCGCAGGCCATCGCCGATCTGTCGGCGCGGTTGCCGTCCAATACGGTGCTGGCGCTGGCGGTGATTGGTTCGGCGATCGGCGCGGTATCGCTGTCCGGTTCGATCATTGCCTGGGCAAAGCTCGACGGGCGGCTGGACAAACGGGTTACGTTCCCCGGGCAGCAGGTCTTCAATCTGCTGGTTGCACTGGCAATGGTGGTGCTCGGCGTGTGGGCAGCGGTAAGCCTGCAGCCGCTGGCGATCATCAGTTTCTTCGTGGTGGCGCTGGCGCTGGGCGTGCTGATGACGCTGCCGATTGGCGGTGCCGACATGCCGGTGGTGATCTCGCTGTACAACGCGTTCACCGGCCTTGCAGTGGCGTTTGAAGGTTACGTCCTCGGCAACGAGGCCTTGATCATCGCCGGCATGATGGTTGGTGCGGCCGGCATCCTGCTGACCCGCTTGATGGCCAAGGCCATGAACCGTCCGATCAGCGGCGTGTTGTTCTCCAACTTCGGTGGCGGTGGCCAGGGCGCGGAAATCAGCGGCACGCAGAAGCCCATCGAGGCGGCCGATGTGGCAGCGATGATGGCCTTCGCCGAGCGCGTGGTGATCGTGCCCGGTTACGGCATGGCGGTGGCGCAGGCCCAGCACAAGATCTGGGAGCTGGCGCAGCGCCTGATCGAACGCGGGGTCAAGGTGAAGTTCGCGATCCACCCGGTGGCCGGGCGCATGCCCGGTCATATGAACGTGCTGCTGGCCGAGGCCGGCGTGCCGTATGACCTGATCGCCGACATGGACGACATCAATCCGGAGTTTGCCAACACCGACGTGTCGCTGGTGATCGGCGCCAACGACGTGGTCAACCCGGTCGCCAAGACCGACCCGACCAGTCCGATCTACGGCATGCCGATCCTGGATGTGGTCAATTCCAGGAACACCATCGTCATCAAGCGCGGCAAAGGTACCGGTTTTGCCGGGATCGAGAACGCGCTGTTCTACGCGGACAACACCCGCATGTTGTATGGCGATGGTGCCGAGGCGGCCAGCGCCCTGGTCAGTGAACTCAAGGCGCTGGACGGCGGGCACTGATACCGCAGGGTGGTGGTCAGGAGGCCACCGCCCATTGCTGCATGGGCGGTGCAACCACGGTATTGCGCGGAGGCTGCAGGTTGGGTGCGATCAGTGCGCTGGCCTGCACCTGCTGACCACGCCTGGCGGCGGTGGTGGTGCAGCCGAAGGCGTGTTTGAACGCGCGGCAAAACGCGCTTTCACTTTCAAATCCCAATGACTCGGCGATCTCACAGACCGACAGGTCGGTGTTGCACACCATGTCCAGCGCACGCTTGTTACGCAGTCTTGCGGCGTACTCGCTGGGTGTTTCACCAAAGACGTCGCGGTAAATGCGGATCAGGTGGGTGGGGGAGTAGTTGGCCACGGCTGCGAGGCTGATCAGGTCCAGCCGTGTCTCGACCGTGCAGCGGATCAGGTGTTGCACGCGCAGCAGTCGCAGCAGCGTCTGATGACGGCGCAATACGGTGCGGCCACTGCAGCGCTCAAGTTGGCTCTGCAAGGGGTGCTGCCGCTCGATCAGCGCGTCGCGCAGCAGGCCCAGTTCATGCGCCGCGTCGCTGTTGGCGGAGGTGTGCCTGGGCCAGCGCGGGCGGCACAGGTGCACTATCGCGCGTGCGAGCTCCTTGTCGCAGATGATCTCGCGGGGAATGAGTCCGTTGATGATGGACGCCGTGGACTTCGGAGGCTTCTGCCAGAGTGCTGCGGGTGCGGCGACGCACAGCCACCAGCCTTGTTCGCGGCTGATGTGGCGCAGGCTGCCGTCGACCCAGAGTTGCAGTTGCCGTGCTTCGAGCTGCCATGGCAGATCGCCACTGCCCAGTTCCAATGCGCCCTTCAGCACCAGTGTGACGCTTATCCATCCTGATGGAATGACCAATCGTCCACCTTTGCCGCGACCATTGATGGCATGGATGCAGTCCGGTCGCTGCGTGGATAGATCGAGTGACTGTGAACCCTGAATCAGATGATGTTTGATGCCCATCGCAACTTCCCCCAAGAGTGCCTGCGTGAACGGACGACGGGCGCGTGGTGGTGGAGCGGGACCAAGCGCGCATTCACCGGATTCGTTCCGGCCGTCGCGTGAGCTTTTGTGAAGCTCTCCTCAGTTCAGACGTAGGGGATGCCGATCACCTCACCTGTCCGAGTGGAAAGATGTCCAGCCGGGTACCAGCGCTGCTGAATCGCGGCGCGAGGGTGATTGTGTTTGCATCCTGACGAATGGCGGACGCAGGGCTACACGCTGGCGTAGCTTGGGAGATACGCGGCGCCATCCGTAGTTAACCAGGCGGGCATTGCCCGTCGCGATCGCTCGCCTATGAATGGATCACGCTCGTGAATACGGCTGCAGAAGCGCCAGCTTGGCGGATATGGATCCAATTGCAGGTGTGCGCAGGCAGCAAGGATCCGCTCCGATGACAAAGCTGCTTGAGACCTCAGCCCGTGCGCAGGTTGAGCTTTGGGTGCTGCGGGTTGTCCGTGGCCTTCGGGAGGGCGCTGTGGTGCCGACGGGCTTGGCTGGCAGTGCAGCAGAACGTCTGTTTGAAGGACCGGCAGAACGCGCTCTCGGTTTCAAAACCCAATGAATCGGAGATGTCACAAATGGAGAGGTTGGTGTTGCACACCAGGTCCCAGGCGCGGCGCAGGCGGATGCGCGTGGCGTACTCGAATGGCGTTTCGTCGAACACCTCTCTATAGACCCGGATCAGGTGCGGCGGGGAGTAGTTCGCAATCTCGGCCAGACGGTGGAGGTCCAGGCGGGCATCCATGTTGCAGCGGATGAGGTGTTGTACCCGTAGCAGGCGCAGCATTGTCTGGTGTCGCCGCAATGCAGTGCGGCCGCTGCAGCGGCTCAGTTGATCCTGCAATGACTGCTGCCGTTCCAGCAGGATGTCGCGCACTACCGCCATTCCGTCGATGACGGCGGTGGTGTCGCGGCTGCTGTTGAAGAAGCGCGGACGTGCCATATGCAGGACGGCGCGACCCAGTTCACGGTCACAGCGGATCTCGCGGGGAATGAGGTGCGATGCAATCGTTGGCGCGCTTGGCAGGCTTTCCCAGAGCGCTGCTGGGGCCGCTATGCATATCCACCAGGCGTAGCTTCTGCTGGTATGGCGAAGGTCGCCTTCCAGCCACAATTGGATGTGATGGGCGGCGAGCTGCCAGGGCGCATCGCTGTTGTTGATTTCCAGCAGCCCGGTCAGGACCAGGGTGAGACTGATCCAGCCAGCGGGGACCAACAAGCGGCTGCCGCGGCCATGGCAAACGACGGCGTGCACGCTGCCCTCGGGCTGCCCGGACAGGTCCAGAACCTGGGGTCCATGAAGGCGGTGATGTTTGATTCTCACTTCGCTTCCGTTTTCCGAGTAGGCCGAAATACGTACCGTGTAGGAGCGCCAAGCTGGCCAGCTGCAACCTTGGATTGTGCCGAAAACATCGCATGAGCAGCCGGGTTCTGGCAACGAGAACGGATATTTCAGAATTGCGCTTATGGGCCGTCTTCCCGGCCGCAAAAAAAAAAGAACCCGGCGATTGCCGGGTAGGTTCGGAGCGGACCAGCTTGCCCGCTGATTTGGGGCTCAGTAAGGTCTGACTTGTGCAGAGAGAAGAGAGTGTTTCCAAGTCTCCGAACAGTTCCATGCTGCTGGGCCACAGCGGCGAGCGACCTGCCCAGGTTCGCAGTTGGATTGCCAAAAATTAAGATTTCGCGGCGGCTCTGTTTGGATCAGATGTAACCATCGGGGGTTCGATGCAGGACGAGTTGGTACTGGCGTTGGAGGATCTTGCACAGGGGCAGCAGCATCTGGCCGAAACGAGGATGCGCCAACTGCTTGCCCGGGCCCCTGATTTCGCGCCGGGCATGGAAGTGCTGGCGATGGCCTTGGCGGCGCAGGGACAACTCACGGAAGCGCGGGAGCTGTTCATGCGCGCTGCCGAGCTGCAGCCCGGGTCCTCTGGTGCCTGGATGAACCTGGGCAACGTCTGCCTCGAGGCTGGCGACCACGCCGCTGCCGAAGCGGCGTTCGTCCGTGCATCTGCCTTGGGCGCTGAAGATGTGGCGTGGCTGTTGGGTTATGGCTTGTCGCTGCTCGGCTTGGCGCAGTTTGGCGAGGCCAACCGGATACTGCAGGCAGCATTGATCAAGGAGCCAGAAGCTGCCGACGTGCGCCTGGCCTATGCGCAGAGCCTTGCTGAGATGGAGCGGTTTGAAGAACTCTCCCAATGTCTTCGCGGGATGAATGCGGATGCGTTGGATCCGGGCCAACGGCAGGCGTTTGCGTGGCTGCTGGCGCAGGCAGGCGACGATCTTGCTGCACAGGATGTTTACCGGCAGATCCTGCGTGAGGCGCCGGAAGCCATGGAGTCACGCGTGCAGTTTTCGCTGCTGCTGGAGCGACTGAATCGTGTCGATGAAGCCGACAACATACTGAAGGGCATCGCTGCGACCAGCGCAAGTGCGGTCACGGCAATGCATGCGCTCGCTGCCGCCCGCATCCTGCGCCGACAACAGCAATCGGATGCTGCAATCACCTGCCTTGCAACTGGACTGCAACGCCAGCTTGAGCCCGCAATGCGAGCGCAGCTGGGGTTTGAACTCGCCCGCAACCACGACCGGCTTGGGCAGGTTGACCTGGCAATGCAGGTGCTGTCGGCTGCACACACGGCGGCGGAAGCTGCATTCCAGCAGCGTTCGTCCGGGCATCAGCTGCCTGGCGTGCTGGACTGGCTGCAGCAGCGGCTGCGGCGGGCAGCAGCGGCGACCTGGCAGCAGGAGCGTGTTGATGGACTGCCCGAAGATCCTGCCTTTCTTGTCGGCTTCCCGCGTTCGGGAACAACCTTGTTGGAGCGCATGCTGGACGCGCATTCGCAGTTGGATGTGCTGGATGAGCGTCCCGCATTGGAAGTGGCAATCGAACAGTTGCGCGCTGCGGATGGCTGGCCAGGTGATGATCTGGACAAGGGGCTGTGCGAGCTTGCGCCATCTTCAATCCTGGCGCTGAGACGGCGCTACTGGAACGAAGTGCAACGCCATCTACAGCCGCAGGGACGGCTGGTGGACAAGTATCCCTTGACCATGACGCGACTGCCCTATGTGGCGCGCCTGTTTCCGAAGGCGGACTGGATACTGTTGTTGCGCCACCCATGCGACTGCGTGCTCAGTTGCTATATGCAGGCCTTTGGCAGCAACGGCGGGGCCAAGGCGTTCGCCACCCTGGAATCCACTGCGCGGACGTATGTCGAGATAATGGAGTGGTGGCATGAGCAGCGCGCTTACTCGCCTGCCCGCGTTCATACCCTGCGCTACGAAGATCTGGTTGGCGATGTCAGTGGAGAGCTGGCCAGGTTGATGGGTTTCCTTTGCTTGTCGGTGGAGCAACAACAGTTCGCTTTCGACAATCTCGCGGCGTCGCGAAGCCGGCGGATAAACACGCCCAGCTATTCACAGGTGGTGCAACCGCTCAATTCAGGGGCGGTTGGCAGGTGGCGCAGCTACCGCGCGCATTTCAACGAAGAAATTCTCGCAATGCTCGCGCCATGGGTCACGCGCTATGGCTATACGCTGGACTGAGCCTGCGGGAACCTCAGGTAGGTGGACAGGATGTACTTGTCCTGCTCCGGTGCTGGCCTTCCCTGGTGGGCATACAGCCAGTACGGCGGGAACATCAGCAGCCTGCCAGCGCGCGGAGCGACACCGGTATGCAGGCCCGGGAACCAGGTTTCTCCGCCGGTCTCGACATCATTGAGGTACCACAGGAAAACCAGATAGCGGTCGCAGACCTCATTGATCGAGTCGAAGTGGGTCTGGAATTTCTCCTCGCTGCCGGCACGGTAACGCTTCAGTATCAACGGGCTGAGCAGGGGGCTGTCAGGTATCGCGATCGGCAGGCCGACATCGGCGTTGTACTGGCGCAGGGCGTTGCTGACCAGCTGCCGGAAGTAGCTGAGGAAACCCGCGTCGGACAGGCGGCTCACGTCCAGCTCGGTCCAAGCGCTGTCATCCAGGCCCGGGCGTACCCCGCGGCCATTCCGTTGCTGGAACCGGGAGAGCGCGTTGAAGGACTCGATCAGCTTGCCGCACATCTCCGCAGGCAGGCTGTGCTCATAGGTGCGGATGTAGTGCCGGAGATCGCTGCCAGCAACATCCGCTGCGGCAGGAGCCGCAGCGGATGCCGGTATTGCTGATCCGGACTCAGAAACGGGCAGTCCAGCGCATCCAGTAGAAACGGCCGATTGCATCGTAGGTCCGCATATCCGTCGAGGCGTTGAAGCCAGAATAGATCAACGGCGGCTGGCGGTCAGTAAGATTGCGCACGCCGATCTGGATGGAGCTGTTCTTCAGGTCCTCGAAGCGGTAGCCGATCTGCAGGTCGGTCTGGGTGAAGGACGGAACCCGACGCTTGGCGACATAGCCCGGCTCGGTGACATCGGCCACGTCAGGCGCTTCGTACACATGGTGGACGTAGCGGGTGGTCAGGCTGGCGCTGAGGTTGCCACGCGACCAGGTCAGGTCATTGAGTGCGCGCCAGCGGGCCATGTTGCCGAAACCCGACGAGGCGTTGTCGACGAAGGTGCCTGCAAGGCCGGTGCTTTCCGGAATGCCCGGGAAGGCACCGACGTTGCTGCTCGGGTCACCGGCCAGCAGCTGCACGTCGTACTGGGCCAGATAGGTGGTATCCAGGTTCCAGCTGAACTTGCCCCATGCGCCTTCCGGGAAGACGTAGCGGAAACCGAGGTCCATGCCTGCGGTTTTCAACGTGCCGAAGTTGCCGGTGATGTTGGTCATCTGCGCAACGTCACCCGCGCTGTCGCGGACGAAGGTGTCACAGAAGCGACCAAAGTTGAAACACTGGTTCAGCAGTACGTTCTCGGGCAGGTTGGTGATGAACTTGTCCAGGTTCACGCGCCAGTAGTCGGCGGTGACGCTGAAGCCTTCCAGCCAGCTCGGACTGTAGACAAAGCCATAGGTGAACACGTCGCCTTCTTCCGGCACCAGCGCGGAGTTGGCAACCTGGAACGAGGTCACCTGGTTGTTGCTCTGGCGGAAGGAGCCGTCGGTCGGGACGCCTGCACAGGCCGTCGGATTGCCACCGGTGTAACCGTTGCAGGGATCGGTGTAGGTGCTGGCGCTGGGCACCGTGGGCGAGTAGAGGTCACCGATGGTGGGCGCGCGGAAGACATCCGCATAGGTGGCGCGGACCAGCAGGTCAGCGAACGGTTTCCACTCCATGCCGATCTTGGAGTTGGTGGTGCCGCCGAAGTTCGAGTAGTCCGAATAACGTGTACCCAACGAGAAGTTCAGCTTCTCGGCGAATGGCATGTCGGACAGCACCGGGATCAGCGCCTCGGCATAGATTTCATTGACGTCGAACTTGCCCGAGATGTCGCCGAAGGTACAGGCTTCCTGGGTGATTTTGCAGACCGTCTCCCCTGGCGGGATGATGGTCAGGAAGTCGCTGCTGGAGCTGGCTGATTCTTCGCGGCGTTCCACGCCCACCGCCAGTGATACCGCACCGGCCGGCAACTGGAACAGATCGCCGGTGACGTTGGCGTTGAAGACCTTCAGGTCGTTCTCGTTGCTGCTGTGGATGGTCGGGTTGATCAGCTCAAGCGCGGCCAGCTGTGCCTGGCCCACCGCGGTGTTCGGATCAGGCGCCGGGCCCATGAAGTTGACCGGCAGGCAGCCGGCGATGGCGGTTGCTGCATTGCCCGGCGTACGTACGCAGATGGGGTTGCCACTGACCGGGTCGATCATTGATGGGCCCAGTGCATCGGTCAGGCCAGGGCTGTACAGATAGCCGCGTACCGCGGATGTCTGTGGCGTGCGGCCGTAACCGTAGGAGGCATCCCACGACCAGCTGCTGTCACCGAAGGCACCGCGCAGGCCTGCGGTGATCTGGTAGGTCTCGGTTTCGAAGCGGGTGGTGCGGGTGGGGATGAAGTCGCGCAGACGCAGACGCGCATCGGTGATGTCCACGCCAAAGGGGTTGTAGAGGCTGTCTTTGCTGATCGGCACGTTGTCCACTGCTGCACGGCCATCGAAGGGTAGCGGTGCGATGAAGAACGAGGATTCAGTGCGCAGCCAGGAGCCGAGCAGGAAGGCCTCGATGTTGTCGGTGAGCTGGTAGTTGCCACTCATGAACAACGAGGTGCGTTCCTGCGGGGTCAGGTTGAGGTTGCCATCGGCCTGGAAGTTATAGACGTCCGTGTTCGGATTGAAGCAACGGAAGTCCGACGTCGAAGAGCCCGGGCGGCCGTCTATGCGGGTGAGGGTGACGTTCGCGCCGCTGCCGCAATTGGGGTCGGTCAGATCCACGCCGGTTGCCGATGCGCGTGGCACCACGTAACGACCGGTCAGGATACGGCTGGTACCGCCGATGCCCTTCTCGCCGGCATACAGCTGGTAGGGCTGGCTGGAGTAACTGCGATCGGCGGCACTGACCTGGTCTTCCTTGTCGTAGCTGGCACCCAGCATCAGGCGGCCTTTCTCTCCATGCAGGCCGAAGGTGGCATCAAAGCGCTGTGTGTCAGCGTCGCCGCGCGAGGAAATGCCATAGAACGCGCTGGCTTCCAGACCTTCGAAATCCTTGCGCAGGATGAAGTTGACCACGCCGCCGATGGCATCGGAGCCGTAGATGGCGGAGGCGCCATCCTTCAGGACTTCAACGCGCTCGATCAGCGCCATCGGGATGGAGTTCACGTCCACCGCGCCGTTGGCGTTGGAGATGGTGCCGATCCAGCGCTTGCCATCCACCAGTACCAATGAACGGTTCACACCCAGGCCGCGCAGGTCGACCGTGGCCGCGCCTGCGCCGCCGCCGTTGTTGACCTGTGGATTGGTTGCCGCGCCTGCGATGGCGGGAGTGCGCTGCAGGAACTCACCGACCGTGGCCGCGCCTGAGCTCTCGATGTTCTGCCGGTCGATGGTGAAGACGGGGCTGGAGGTTTCCAGATCGGCGCGCTTGATGCGCGAGCCGGTGACCTGAATGCGGTCCAGGTTGGTGGCTTCTTCTTTGGGTGCGGTGTCCTGTGCAAGGACGCTGCCCGTTGCTCCCAGAGCAAGGGCGGCAGTCGAAATTGGTAACAGTGCGAGGCGTACAGCTTGGCTCAGTGGCTGAATACTCACGTATGACTCTCCGCAAAGTGGTGCGAGGGAGTCACGAAATTACGAATTTTTAACTGCAACGAATGTGCGGATCCGGCCCTTGGCGATGTGCAAAAACTGACATTTGGTTTCAGTTGTCCATTCAGCCTCTCACCTGGGCTGTAACCAACCGGAACTCAGCGGGCCACGCGCCACGCCACCAGCAGCGCGAGGGCGAGCCAGATCAGCTCGCCCAGGCCATTGGCCAGCGACAGCAATGTCCGGGCGAAATGCGGACCCATCCGCAGCGCCGATTCCCAGGGCGTCAGCCCCATCGGGCCGCCGACATAGGCTGCTGCGATGAGCCAGTTGGCGGCCACGGCGATCAGCAGGGTGGCGAGTACAGCGACAGCAATGCGCGCCGGGCCGGCACGGAAGGCGCCCAGGCGCAGCATCCACGCCGCTTCCAGCGCGGCCAGCACAGCCATCCAGCCAGCCTGGGTGCCGGTGGCCAGGGCGGCAAACATCCAGGCAAGCGTCAGGGTGAGGCTTCCGAGCAGCAACAAAACAGGCCAGAGCCAATGGCGGCTACGGCTGGCCGAGGTGGACACAGGCGACATGGGCATTCCCGAACAGATTCCGCAGCATAGCGTTTCAGCGGCGATGACGCCCAGTCGGATAAAATGGGGCCATTGCGGGTAGCCACCGCGTCCCCATATCCATCTACATGTATTCCCGTAGCAGTGAACCTGTCCATTTTGAGCGTGATTGCCCGGCCGTGATGGTGCCGCAGGGCGATAGCGTGACCTTGCCGGCCGGCAGTTATGGCTATATCACCCAGGCACTGGGTGGCAGCTATACGGTGTTTGTCGAAGGCAATCTCTTCCGTATCGCCGGCAAGGACGGCGATGCCATCGGCAAGGAGCCCCCGCCGGGGCTGGAACTGCCCGATGACGCAGGCGACGAGGAGGTCGAGAAGCTGGTGTGGCAGCAGCTGCGCACCTGCTTCGATCCGGAAATTCCGTTCAACATCGTCGATCTTGGGCTTATCTACGAGGTTGATATCAAGCATCTGGATGACGGCCAGCGCGAGGTGGACGTCAAGATGACCTTGACCGCGCCGGGCTGCGGCATGGGCGAGATCCTGGTCGATGACGTGCGCAGCAAGCTGGAGATGATCCCGACGGTGGCCCAGGCCGACGTCGACCTGGTGTTCGACCCGCCGTGGGGACGCCACATGATGTCCGAGGCGGCGCGCCTGGAAACTGGCATGCTGTAAGGCCGCACCGGCGGCTGCCGGTGACGGTTTGTGCTGCACCCCCGTCGCCGCTGTGGCGTCGGGGCTGTCCCATCCCGCAATCTGGAAGGAATTATCCGGTGTCCCAGTCTTCGTTGAGCTTCGATGTCACCCGTTCGGACCATCCGCGTAGCGCCGAGGAGCGCGCCAAGATCCTGGAAAAGCCGGGCTTTGGTCTGCACTTCACCGACCACATGGTGGCCGTACGCTGGGACAAGGACACCGGCTGGCACAATGCGGCGGTAACGCCGTACGGTCCGATCTCGCTGGACCCGGCCGCTGCCGTGCTGCATTACGGCCAGGAAATCTTCGAAGGCATCAAGGCCTACCGTCACGCCGACGGCTCGGTCTGGACCTTCCGTCCGCAGGCCAATGCCGCGCGCCTGCAGCGCTCGGCGCGTCGTCTGGTGCTGCCGGAACTGCCGGCGGATATCTTCGTCGAGTCGCTCAAGCAGCTGGTCGCGCTGGACAAGGACTGGGTGTCCGATGCTGACGAAGCCAGCCTGTACTTCCGCCCGTTCATGATCGGCGACGAAGCCTTCCTCGGCGTGCGCGGTGCGCACAAGGCCACGTATTACGTGATCGCCAGCCCGGCCGGCCCGTACTTCGCCAAGGGCGTTGCGCCGGTGGCGATCTGGTTGTCCACCGACTACGCGCGCGCTGCCAAGGGCGGCACCGGTGCGGCCAAGTGCGGCGGCAACTACGCGGCTTCGCTGCTGCCGCAGCAGCAGGCGCAGGCGCAGGGCTGCTCGCAGGTGCTGTTCCTCGACCCGGTCGAGGGCAAGTACCTGGAAGAACTGGGCGGCATGAACGTGTTCCTGGTCTACGGCAAGGAAAACAAGCTGGTCACCCCGGCACTGTCGGGCAGCATCCTGGAAGGCATCACCCGCGAATCGCTGCTGCAGCTGGCCCGCGACCGCGGCATGAACGTGGAAGAGCGCCAGGTCACCATCGACGAGTGGAAGCAGGGCGTGAGCTCGGGCGAAATCACCGAGGTGTTTGCCTGCGGTACTGCTGCGGTGATCACTCCGATCGGCCAGCTCAAGGGCGAAGATTTCTCGGTCGGCGATATCAACGCGCCGGCCGGCGAGGTCACCATGTCGCTGCGCAAGGAACTGACCGACATCCAGTACGGCCGTCAGCCGGACCGTCACGGTTGGCTGGTGCGCCTGGACGCCTGAGCGTCCGGCCCGGGTAAGTGAATAGCCCGCTGCGGCCTGTCCGCAGCGGGTTTTTCTTTGTCCGGACACCCAGCCGTGCAAGCCAGCAGTACCAACGGATGCGTAAATTCTCTTTACGAATCACTCACTTGGGTAAACGTGACGGAGCAACAGTTTCTGTTGTAACCCTCTTGTTATCGATTCAGCCGCCATTTACTGTCCGCCAACGGATCGGTAACAGGGGACTGGTTCGGGTAGTTCTACCCGGGCAGCACAACCTCTTCGCATCTGGCAGGGCCCCCGGGTAGGACGCATGCCGCGCAAGCGGTTTCCTCTCACTGTGGAAGGGCTCATCAATGTCATCCAAATCGCGCCGTACGCTTGTTCGTGGATTGGTGGTTGTTGGCACTGCTTCGTTGTCGTCCCTGCTTCTGTGTGCGCCGGCCTGGGCCGGTGATGTGCATCTGGCCGGTCTGGATTCCGCGCCGACGCATCAGCGCTTCATCGTCAAATACCGCCAGGACAGCCGTCAGGCTGCAGGCGACGCGGCCCTGCAGAAGACCCTGGTCTCCGCTGCCCGCGCGCTGCCGACCCGCGCCGGCAAGAGTGTCGGCGTGCAGCACATGCGGCGACTGGCGGTAGGTGCGGATGTGGTCCGCGCTGATGCCAAGCTGGACCGTGTCGACGCCGAAACCCTGATGCGCAAGCTGGCTGCCGATCCGAACGTCGAGTACGTCGAGGTCGATCGCCTCAACACCATCCGCCTAACCCCGAACGACACCCGTTACGGCGAGCAGTGGGGCTATTCCGGCACCTATGGCATCAAGGCCAACCAGGCCTGGGATGTCACCAATGGCGCCGGTTCGGTGGTGGCGGTGCTGGACACCGGCATCACCGCCCACAGCGACCTGGCCGCCAACCTGCTGCCGGGCTATGACTTCATCAACGACACCACGGTGTCCAACGATGGCAATGGCCGCGACAACGATCCCAGCGATCCGGGTGATTGGGTAAGCGCCAACCAGTGTGGCGGCACCCATGCCGCGCAGAGCTCCAGTTGGCATGGCACGCATGTGGCTGGAACGATTGCTGCGGTCACCAACAACGCCAAGGGCGTTGCCGGCGTGGCGTATGGCGCCAAGATCGTGCCGGTGCGTGTGCTCGGTACCTGCGGTGGCTACGACTCGGATATTGCCGATGCCATCATCTGGGCTTCCGGTGGCACGGTATCCGGTGTGCCGGCCAATGCGAATCCGGCCGAGGTGATCAATCTCAGCCTGGGTGGCTCAGGTGCCTGTGGCAGCACCACGCAGGCAGCGATCAACGGCGCGGTCAGTCGCGGCACCACGCTGGTGATTGCTGCGGGCAACGACAACACCAATGTCTCCAACGCTTCGCCGGCCAACTGCAACAACGTGATCGCAGTGGCATCGACGACCAGCACCGGCGCACGTTCGAGCTTCTCCAACTACGGTGCATTGATCGATATCGCGGCTCCGGGTTCCAACATCCTGTCCACGCTCAACAGCGGCACCACCACGCCGGGCGCGGAAAGCTATGCGTCGTACAACGGCACATCGATGGCGACCCCGCACGTGGCTGGTGTTGTTGCATTGCTGCAGGCGGTTTCAACCACGCCGAAAACACCGGCTCAGGTCGAGGCCCTGATCAAGGCCAACGTCACTCCTTTCCCGTCCACGCCGTCGCAGAGCATCGGCCCTGGCATCCTCAATGCGAAGGCAGTGGTGGATGCGGCCAACGGCGGTGGCAATCCAAACCCGGGCGGCACGGTGCTGAACAATGGTGTGCCGATTACCGGTCTTTCCGGCGCTGCCAGCAGCACCCAGTACTTCACCGTGCAGGTGCCGGCGGGCGCGAGCAATCTGGTGATCGCCAGTTCCGGCGGCAGCGGTGACGCGGACATGTATGTGCGTGCCGGCAGCCAGCCGACCACGTCCACCTATGATTGCCGCCCGTACAAGACTGGCAATGCGGAGAGCTGCAGCTTCGCAACACCAGTGGCAGGCACCTACCACGTGATGTTGTCCGCCTACTCGGCATTCTCGGGTGTAAGCCTGCAGGCCAGCTGGAGTACTGGTGGCGGCAGCGGCGGTGTGCAGACCTATAGCAACGCAACTGCGGTCAACATCGTCGACAACGCCACCGTGGAGAGCGCCATCGCCGTCTCCGGGCGCACTGGCAACGCGCCTGCATCCACGCCGGTGACGGTGGATATCAGCCACACCTGGAAGGGTGATCTGAAGGTGGATCTGGTCGCGCCCGATGGCAGCGTCTACGTGCTGAGCAACTATGCCGGAGGCAGCGCGGACGATATCAAGCAGACCTTCAACGTGAACCTGTCCAGCGAAGCGCTCAATGGCAGCTGGAAGCTGCGCGTCAACGACAAGGCCAGTGGCGATACCGGCCGAATCAACAGTTGGTCGATCAGGTTCTGAGGTGCTTGTAGTTCAGGCGGCAGTTGATGCCTGATCGCGGATGCTGTCGCTCAGCTGCGATGTGATCCGGCCCCGGCGGTTTCGCCGGGGCCTTTTGTTTATTGCTTGACGGACTCCAGTGCACACGTTTCCCATGGCGTTCTGATTGGCAGGGTGCCTCCTTCGCCGCAGTCCTGTAGCCCGGGTAAGCGCAGCGCACCCGGGAGCAATGCCCCGGCGAACTTTCAGGCTCTCCGTCAACAGCCCCGGGTGCGCTGCGCTTACCCGGGCTACAGGCCGCGCGCTGCCCGCACGGGACTTTCGCGTTTCCGTTTGAAGCAGCGTGCTGGCCAGGAAGCTCTTGCCGATGTATTGCCGACAAGGAATACGGGCGTGCAAGCAGCGCTTAGGCGGTGAGCCGGTCGCTTGAGCTGAGGCATGTGGTGAGCAAGGGTTGTCAGCATCGATATTGGCAAAGATGCGTTGATGCACGCGGTGCACGCTTCCCTGACTGATTGATTGGGGAGTTATGACGGCGACGGGGACAGTGGTTTCAGTAGTACGCCGATGGGAGCGCGCAATCCGCCTGCCTACTGTCTGCAGGCGGATTGGCGAAGGGGCCGGTCCGGAGTGTTCTACCCGGGTATGGGCGTGCTGAGCACGCTGGGCACATCGGGCAGGACCGGCGCCGCGCATGCGGCAACTTCCATGCAGAAGGGTTCAACAATGTCATCCATTACGCGTCGTACGCTTCGCCGTGGGTTCGTGGCAGTTGGCACTGCTTCGCTGTTTCCCCTGCTGCTGTGCAAGCCGGCCTTGGCCGGTGAAGTGCACCTTGCAGGCTTGGACTCCGCACCTGCGCATCAACGCTTCATCGTCAAGCTCCGCCCGGACATGACTCGGATTGAAAGCAAGGTCGCGCTGGGCAACGTCTTGACCTCTGCCGCACGTGCGCTGCCGGTGAGCGCAGGCAAAACAGGGACGCTGCAGCACCTGCGCCGGTTGGCGGTTGGTGCGGACGTGGTGCAGGTGGACACCCCGCTGGATCGCATCGAGGCGCAAGCACTGATGCATCGTTTGGCTGCCGATCGCAATGTCGACCATGTCGAGCTTGATCGACGCCACACCATTGCTGCCATCCCGAACGACCCGCGGTTCGGCGAGCAATGGGGGCTGTCCGGAACCTATGGCATCAACGCCACCGAGGCTTGGGAAAATGCGAGCGGGGCGGGTGTGGTGGTGGCGGTACTGGATACCGGTATTGCCAGCCACAGCGACCTGAATGCCAATGTTCTGCCTGGCTATGACTTCATTGATGATATCGAGGTGGCCAATGATGGCGATGGCCGAGATGACGATGCAAGCGACCCTGGGGACTGGGTGACGGCCAACCAATGTGGTGGCAGCCACGGCGCGCAGAACTCCAGTTGGCATGGTACCCACGTAGCCGGCACCATCGCTGCAGTGGCCAACAACAGCAAGGGTGTGGCCGGCGTTGCACCTGGCGCCAGGGTCGTACCGGTACGTGTGCTGGGTCGCTGTGGTGGCTATACCTCGGATATTGCCGATGCAATTGTCTGGGCCGCTGGCGGGCAAGTGCCCGGCGTACCTGCAAATGCCAATCCGGCAGAGGTCATCAATCTCAGCCTTGGCGGTGCTGGTACCTGTGGCAGCACCATGCAGAACGCGATCAACAGCGCGACAGGCAAGGGCGCGACCCTGGTCATTGCGGCTGGCAACAGCAACAGCAACGTGGGCAATGCCTCGCCTGCCAACTGCAATAATGTCATCGCGGTTGCTGCCAGTGACAGCGTTGGCAAACGTTCGGTCTGGAGCAGCAGCCAGCAGTCAAACCATGGTCCACTGGTGGACGTCGCAGCGCCGGGCAGCTCCATTCTCTCCACGCTCAACAATGGCAGCAAGGGGCCGGCGGGCGAGAGCTACGCCTCCTATGGTGGAACCTCGATGGCGGCGCCGCATGTGGCTGGCGTGGTGGCGCTGGTGCAGCAGGTATCCAATCCCGTGCGTACGCCAACGGAGATTGAAGCCTTGATCAAGGCGACGGTGACTCCTTTTCCAGCTGCACCGGACCGGGATATCGGCGCCGGCATCGTCAATGCGCAAGCGGCTGTGGCCGTAGCCTTGGGTGGCCCGCTGCCACCGGAGCCGGAGCCAGACCCTGCAACTGAGCTGGAGAATGATGTGGCGCTGGCCGGATTGGCAGGCAGCAAGGGTAGCAACCGCTATTACAGCGTGCGGGTACCTGCGGGGGCGTCGAATCTGCTGATCAGCATTGCCGGTGGCAATGGCGACGCGGACCTGTACGTGCGCGCTGCCAGTCGTCCCACCGCCTCCACCTACGATTGCCGTCCGTTCAGTGCAGGCAATGCCGAGAGCTGCAGCATTCCCGTTCCTGTAGCGGGCACTTACCACGTCATGCTGACCGGCTACTCGGCGTACTCGGCCGTGCGTTTGAAGGCGAGTTGGGGGCTGCTGCCGGCGCAGACCTATAGCAGCAGCGAGGGGCTGGACATCCTCGACAACGACACGGTGGAAAGTGCGATCAACGTATCCGGGCGTACCGCCAACGCACCGGCAGCCACCCCGGTAACGGTGGATATCAGCCATAGCTGGCGGGGCGACCTGAAGGTGGAGCTGCTCGCGCCTGGCGGCCGCGCCTATCTGCTGAGCAACTACGAAGGAGGCAGTGCCGATGACATCAAGCAGACCTTCGAGGTCGATCTGTCCAGGGAGGCCTTGAATGGCGCCTGGAGGCTGCGCGTCAACGACAAGGCCAGTGGTGATACCGGGCGACTGAATGGCTGGTCGATCACCTTCTAGTGCAAGGCAACGCCCGTCAGCGTGGATGGGGCCGGTGCTGTCGCCGGACGCATGCCGGTGAGGGCACTCAGTCCTCGCAGATATCGGCGCAACTGGCCTGCAGGACCTGCAAGGCGTCGGCCGGGGCGATATCCAGCAGCAGGCCGCGTTGGCCCGCGTTGATATACAGCGTGTCGTGCTGCGCGGCGCTGGCGGCGAACACCACCTTGGCCGGCCGCTGCTGTGCAAAAGGACTGATGCCGCCGACCTTGTAGCCGCTGCGCTTTTCGGCTTCGGGGATATCCATCATCTGCGCGTGCTTGCCGCCGCAATGGGCGGCAAGCTTCTTCAGTGACAGGCGCTGATCGGAGGGAATCACCGCGATCAGCGGCTGCTTGTCCACCCACGCCATCAGCGTCTTGAACATACGCTGCGGGGCAATGCCCAGCGCCTGCGCTGCCGCCAGCCCCTTGCTGTCGACATCGGCCGAATAGTCATAGGCATGCACGCCATGGGCGATGCCTGCCTTGTCCAATGCGGCGGTGGCGCGGGTGCTTTTTGCCACTTACAGCGATTCGAAGCGGTTGGCGTCGACGTTCTTGCGGACCTTCTCCGGATTCCAGATGCGGCCGTTCATGGCGATGTAGACGCCTTCCGGCAACGACTGCACCGCGCCGATCGCACAGCCGATGTTGAACTCGGCATCGGAACCACGAAAACGTGCTGGGCTGAGTGCGCCGGTCATCACGATGGTCTTGCCGGGGATGGTGGCCAGCACCTTGCCGGTGGCGACCATCGAGTCGGTGCCGTGGGTGACCAGTACGTGGCGGGTTGGCTGCGCGGCGATGGTGGCGCGGATCAGTTCGCGGTCGTCGTCGCTGATGTGCAGCGAGTCCTTGCGCAGGATCGGGATCACATTGAAACGGAAGGTCACGCCCAGCTCGCGCAGGATCATGCCGATCTGCGGATCACCGATCTGGTAATCGGACTTGTCGTCGAAGTAGATCTTGTCGATCGTGCCACCGGTGGTGACGATCAGGAGTTCTTCCATCATTGCGGTAAATCCTTGCGGTGACTGCCAGCGGCACGGGCCGCGATGCTGCGAATGATAATGCCGCAGGCTGCGCCGGGCCACGTCAGGTCACATAGGTAGAGCCGCGGCCAGGGCCCCGGGGGGATGGCCGGGGGCGGCGGCGGGGTGGGTTTGGGGGCGGGGGGCCCCCCCCCGCCGCGGGGCCCCCGGCGGGCCCCCCGGGC
>NZ_JBXFWF010000044.1:0-40667 GCF_056854515.1 Stenotrophomonas sp. STEN063 | reverse complement strand
AACCAAGATGATCCACGCCGCACATCCCTAGAGGCAAGCAATGAGCAACACCCGCAGACACTTCCTCGGCAGCGCCGCCGGCCTGGCCGCGCTCGGCGCCGTCGGCCCCGCCCTGCTTGGCAGCTCGGCGCCCGCACAGGCAGCCATGGGCAAGGGCCCGGATGCGCTCAACGAGCGTACCGACGGCACCTACGCCACGGTTGAGCTGGCCAAGCCGGCCTGGACCCTGGGCCTGGTGCAGTCACGCGTGCACAGCTTCGATGCCAGGGAGTGGAAGGCCGGCAGCAAACGCAATCTGGCGCATATGCTCGAGCTCATCGACAAGGCGCACTACCACGCCAAGCCCGACCTGCTGCAGTTCCACGAGTTCCCGCTCAGCGGCTGGCGCAAGTGGACCCGCGATGAAATCCTCAAGTTCGCCATCACCATTCCCGGCGAAGAAACCGAAGCCATCGCCGCCAAGGCACGCCAGTACGGCACCTGGATCGTATTCGGTGCCTACGCCACCGATCCGGACTGGCCGGGCCACGTCTTGTCGATCACCACGATCATGAACGACAAGGGCGAGATCGTGGACAAGCACTGGAAGGCACGCAACCTCAAGGGCGCGTTCCCGGACTTCGAGCTGTTCACCACTACCACCTATGACGTGCTCGATCGCTACGTGGAAATGTACGGCCGCGATGCGGTGGTGCCGGTCACTCGCACGCCGCTGGGCAATATCTGCACCAGCTCCACCCAGCGTGAGCCGGAGCTGTTCCGGGCGATGGCGTTCAAGGGCGCCGAGGTGTTCCTGCGTACTGCTTCGGGCGGCTTCTCGGACATGGATATCGCTGCCTGCGCGATGTACAACGGCGTCTATTCGTCCATCGTCAACAACTCGATCTCGCCGGACAACGGTCCCTACTTCGACGATCCGGGTTCAGGCGGCACCGCCCTGTACGACCCCAGCGGCAAGATCGTCGCCGAGGCACAAAGCAAGGAGGAGACCCTGGTGCTGGGCCGCGTGCCAATCGCCGAGCTGCGCGCGCGCAAGCGCCAACCTGTCGTGCACATGGATCTGTTCCGCGACGTCTACAACAGCTACCAGAACGCCTATCCGCCGAACCTGTGGTCGGAGTACCTGCCCACTTCGCTGGAAGATGCGGCGCGCTACATCCGCGGCAAGTCGCGCTGGAAGTAAGTTGAACCGACAACGGCGCCGCAAGGCGCCGTTGTTTTGTTGTGCGTCATATCTGATTCCATCCGATCGAGTCAGGACGGCTTCAAAGCCGCAGCGCGCGGTACTGCCCACAGCAAATCCAACTCACAGGCAGGTGACGCTGCTCGGGGCAAACTGAGCGCCCGTTCTGCGACAACGGAGTCGCCAATGCCAACCGTCTTCCATCTCGGCCTGCTGCTGTGCTGGGCCGTGGTGCTTGGCTATTGGGCCATCACCGCACTGCGCGCCAAGCCGGTGACCCGCAGCGAGTCACGTGCCAGGCAGTTCCTGGCGTACTGGCTGCCGTTGATCATCGCGGTACTGCTGCTGGGCCCGGGCCATTGGTTCGGCCACAGCTGGCTGCGCGAGCAGTTCGTTCCGCATTCAGTGGCGATCTACACGTTGGGTCTGCTGCTGTGTGCGGCCGGTGCCGCGCTCGCGTTGTGGTCGCGCTGGCAGCTGGGCCGCAACTGGAGCGGCAACGTGCAGATCAAGCAGGCACACGAGCTGATCAGCAACGGCCCGTATGCGCATGTGCGCAACCCCATCTACAGCGGCTTCCTGCTGATGTTCAGCGGCACCGCCTTGATGGTTGGCGATTGGCGCGGGGTGATCGCCGTGGCAATCGTGTTCGCCTCGTTCTGGGTCAAGCTGCGCCAGGAAGAACGTTTCCTGATGGCCCACTTCGGGCCCGCCTACAGTGCCTATGCGGCACACACCAAGCGCTTGATCCCCGGCCTGCTATAGCGCCTCAAACACCGCGCTCGGAATCATCCTCACCGCCGCGCCCTGCGCCGTAACCCAACCCGGCGCCCATGCCCATGCCGGCGCCCATCCCGCCCATGCCGCCACCACCGACACCGCCTTTGCCACCACCCGCGGCGTCCTTGTCGGCGCCTTTGCCCGCACCCTTGTTGCCGCCACCGCTGCCCGCCGGACGCAACGGCCCTTGGCGGGGAATGGCGACCGCAGCGGGTATCACTTCCAGGTCCAGCACGCTGCGGACGAAGTCGCGCAGTGACACCACCAGCTCGGCGGTATGGATCGGCCGGCCCTCGACCATATCGGTGGCAGCGCGCGCGGCCAGCCGCACCTGCTCCTCGGTGCCCAGCAGGATTACGTCCGACAGCGCCGCCTCCACCGCATCACGGATGCGCCGCGCCCGCTCACCCGCCTCGCCTGGATCCGGGCTTGGCAACAGCAGGGCACCGTCGGCGGTGGTAGCGGTCTGTCCCTGCGCCAGTTCGGCCGCACGTCGGCGCAGATCGCGCAAATGGCTGGGGTCGACGCTGAGATCGCCTGTAAAGGAACCACCCAAAGTCTTGTAGGCAGCAATCAGGGTCTTCAGCCGCTCGTTGATCTGCCGGTTGGCCGCCTCCCGCTTCTGCTGCACCGCCTGCATCACCAGAAGGCGGATGCCCACGCCGATCAGGGTGATGATCGCCAGGCCCACCAACGTCGACAGCAGGCCCTGCCAGGAACTGAAATCCAGACCACGCATCCGCGCACCCGTTGCTGCAGGCGCACATGCGCGCCGGGACCTGCATCGTACCGGCAGCATGCCAATCCCCACCAACGGCACAGCCACTGCGGCGGGCGGACGCGGTATCGTGTCGCCCTCTTCTTGTCCTAGAACCCGCCGATGCCCAGCACTTCTTCCGCCCCGGCCAGCGCCCCCTCACACAAGCTGGAACGCGCGCTCAAGCCGCGCCAGCTGATCATGATGGGGCTGGGCAGCGCCATCGGCGCCGGCCTGTTCCTGGGCTCGGGCGTGGGCATCCAGGCCGCCGGGCCGGCAGTGCTGATCTCCTACCTGGTGGCCGGCACCCTGGTCATCATCATGATGCACGCCATGGGCGAGATGGCGGCCGCGCGGCCGGCCAGCGGCGCGTTCTCGGTGTACGCGGCCGATGCCCTGGGTGCCACCGCCGGTGCCACCGTGGGCTGGCTGTGGTGGGCGCAGCTGGTGGTGGTGATCGCGGCCGAATCGGTCGGCGCGGCCGGCCTGCTCAATACGGTCTGGCCACAGTTGTCGGTACCGATGACCTCGTTGGCTTTCATGCTGGTATTCACTGCCATCAACCTGCTGGGCGTGCGCAATTTCGGCGAATTCGAGTTCTGGTTCGCCATCCTCAAGGTCGGCGCCATCATCGCCTTCATCCTGGTCGGCATTGCCCTGCTGCTGGGCCTGCTGCCTAACGTGCCCTCACCCGGCCTGGCCAACATCACCGGCCATGGCGGCTTCATGCCCAAGGGCCTGGCCGGCATCGGCGCGGCCCTGCTGGTGGTGATCTTCGCCTTCGGCGGCACCGAGATCGTGGCGGTGGCCGCGGCTGAAACCCAGGACCCCGAGCGCAGCCTGGCCCGCGCCATCCGTACCGTGGCCTGGCGCATCCTGGTGTTCTACATCGGTTCGATCGGCGTGATCATCGCGGTAGTGCCGTGGAACAGCGAGACCCTGAAATCGCCATTCGCTGCGGTGCTGCAGGTCGCCAACATCCCCGGGGCCGCCACGGCGATCACCCTGATCGCGGTGATCGCCCTGCTGTCGGCGCTGAACGCCAACCTGTACGGCGCCTCGCGGATGATCTATTCGCTGGCCGAACGGGCCGAAGCGCCGCGCTGGCTGGGCCTGACCAACACCCGCCAGGTACCGGTAGTGGCCGTCCTGGCCAGCGTGCTGTTCGGCTTCGTCGCCACCGTGCTGGAGCTGATCTACCCGAACAAGGTGTTGCCGGTGCTGCTCAACGTGGTCGGCTCCACCTGCCTGCTGGTGTGGACCATCACCCTGGTATCGCAACTGATCCTGCGCCGTCGGGCCGACCGTCTGGGTACGCCGCTGCCGTTCCGCATGGCCGGTTTCCCCTACCTGACGGTGCTGGCACTGGCGATCCTGGCGCTGATTTTCGCGCTGTTGCTGGCCACCCCGGAAACCCGCCTGCAGTTCCTGTCGATGGCCGCCTTCACCGCTTTCATCGCGCTGTGCAGCGGCCTGGCAAGGAAGTCGCAGCGCGGCTGACCATGCCAGAACAGGCTGTTCGCCCGCCTACGACCATGGCGGGCTTGTTTTAACGCGAAACTAACGGCAGGCTGCGCCCATCCGAGGCCAGCCATGCCAACCCCAGACCCCCGCGTAGACGCCTACATCGCCAATGCCGCCGCTTTCGCGCAGCCGATCCTGCACGAGATCCGCCGGCGTGTGCACAGCGGCTGCGCCACGGCTGAGGAAGCCATCAAGTGGGGCATGCCGGCGTTCCTGTACAACGGCAAGCTGCTGTGTGGCATGGCCGCGTTCAAGGCGCATGCCACGCTGGGCTTCTGGCAACGCGAGGCCGGCAGCGGCGATGACTCGGCCATGGGCCAGTACGGTCGCCTGCAGGCGCTTGGCGACCTGCCCGGCAAACGCGAATTCACAACCCAGCTACGGGCCGCCATGCAACGTATCGATGCAGGCGTAACCCGCCCCAAAGCGGCCCCGCGCGCGCCCTTGCCGATGCCCGCGGCCTTTGCCAAGGCGCTGGCTGGTGCAGCCGTCGCCAAGGCACACTTTGACGGTTTCAGCCCCGGCTACCAACGCGACTATCTGGAATGGATAGGTGAAGCCAAACGCGACAGTACCCGCCAGCAGCGGATCGCCCAGGCCATCGAGTGGTTATCCGATGGCAAGCACCGCGGCTGGAAACATGAGAAGCATTGACGTGGACCGCCCCAGCGATTCCACTTGCCGCAAACATCCCCCCATCAGTCCTGTTGCTACGCCATGATCGACCTAGAAGACCTCATCCAGCGCTCCATCGACCCTGAGTCCGTCAGGCTGGAAGGCACCCTGACAAACCCGCCGTCGTTCGGCGTATACGCCATTGAGAACATCGATGACGGCAGCACCCATTACCGTTTTGGCAACCACCCGGTGCGCAAGCAGGAACTGGAGGACAAGTTCGGCAGCGCCGAGCTGGAGTACCTGTTCCTCAGCCGCGAAGACGCCGCTGCATTGACCGCGGCCCTGAATCGCCCCGAAGCGGACTGAGCAGGCCGAGGTAACGCCGAGCCATGCTCGGCTGGGGCTTTACCCTGTAGTGCCGAGCCATGCTCGGCAGGAGCATTACCGGAAGGCCCCTTGCCGAGCATGGCTCGGCACTACGCTGTTGCTCCCTCCCTTTGGCGAAGCCAAGGGGAGGGTTGGGGAGGGGTGGCTTTTCGCTGCCTGATGCAGCTGTGGCTTCGCGGCTTACACCACCCCTACATCCGCGGGGAAGGCCCCTTGCCGAGCATGGCTCGGCACTACGCTGTTGCTCCCTCCCTTTGGCAAAGCCAAGCGGAGGGTTGGGGAGGGGTGACTTTTCGCTGCCTGATGCAGCTTTGGCTTCGCGGCTCACGCCGCTCCCACACCCGCCGGGAACGCCCCTTTGCCGAGCATGGCTCGGCACTACGCTGTTGCTCCCTCCCTTTGGCAAAGCCAAGGGGAGGGTTGGGGAGGGGTTGGTTTTTCGCCGCCTGATGCAGCTGTGGCTTCGCGGCTTACGCCGCCCCCAACACCCGCCGGGAACGCCCCTTTGCCGAGCATGGCTCGGCACTACATTTCGTTGCACCGGTGAAGCCCCTCGCCGTGCATGGCCCTGCACCACAATCGTGCGGGTTCTTGATATTAGTCATCGAGAAAGCAGGCCCGCTGCGCGGAACATGGAACTACCCCCGAAGCCGGATAGTTCGCACCATGCTCAGCCCCACCCAACGCGACCTGATCAAAGCCACCGTCCCCCTGCTGGAGACCGGCGGCGAAGCGCTGACCAAGCATTTCTACAACCGGATGCTGAGCCAAAGCGACGTCGCGCGCCCGCTGTTCAACCCCTCGCACCAGAGCAGTGGCGACCAACCGCGGGCGCTGGCCAACTCGGTACTGATGTATGCCAAGCACATCGACCGCCTGGAAGCGCTGGGTCCGCTGGTGGGTCAGATCGTCAACAAGCACGTTGCCCTGCAGATCCTGCCGGAGCATTACCCGATCGTCGGCCACCACCTGCTGGCCTCGATCCGCGAAGTGCTGGGCCCGGACATTGCCACCGACGAGATCATCGACGCCTGGGGCGCGGCCTACCAGATGCTGGCCGACCTGCTGATCGGCGCCGAGGAAGAAGTCTACGCTGCCAATGAAAAGGCCCCGGGCGGCTGGCGCGGCGCGCGCACGTTCCGCGTTGCCGAGAAGGTGCCCGAAAGTGCGGAGATCACCTCCATCCATCTGGTGCCGGTCGATGGCGGCGCAGTGGTGGACTTCAAGCCGGGCCAGTACATCGGCATGAAGCTGGAGCTCGACGGCGAGGAAACCCGTCGCAACTATTCCCTGTCGCGCGCAGCCAATGGCGTCGGTTACCGCATCAGCGTCAAGCGCGAAGGCAACGGCAAGGTATCCAACCATCTGCACGACAAGGTGCAGGTAGGCGACACGCTGGAGCTGTTCGCCCCGGCCGGTGATTTCACCCTGGTGGCCAGCGAGCGCCCGGTCGCCTTCATCAGCGGTGGCGTCGGCATCACCCCGACCCTGCCGATGCTGGAGCAGGCGCTGGCCAGCGGCCGTCAGGTGCATTTCATCCATTGCGCACGCAACGGCGACGTACATGCGTTCCGTGAGTTCATCGCTGACAAGCAGAAGCAGCACCCCCAACTGCACAGCTACACCTGCTACAGCGAGGCGCTGCCGGGCGATGCCGCCGACGCCGAAGGCTTCCTCAGCCGCGAGCTGCTGGAGCAGTGGTTGCCCGCCGAGCGCGACGTCGACGCCTACTTCCTCGGCCCGAAGCCGTTCATGGCGCAGGTGAAGAAGCTGCTGCGTGATGTCGGCGTGCCGGAAGCGCAGAGCCGTTACGAGTTCTTTGGCCCGGCCGCGGCATTGGAAGCCTGAGTCGCGTCATAGCAAGTGTGCGAGGTAGGAGGCCGGCGGGGAAACCCGCCGGTCTTCTTTTTTGTGCAGCTTCGCAAGCGCCCGCGGCAGCGCTAGGATGCGCCATCGCTCACTGCCAAGGGGAAGTGCATGAACGTCTATGCCGTGGTGTTGGCTGCTGTATCGAGTTTCCTGTTGGGTGGGCTGTGGTACTCACCGGTTCTGTTCGGCCGCGCCTGGAACCGCGAGAACGGCGGCGAAGTGCCACAAGGCCATCCGGGCAAGGTGTTTGGCGTGGCCTTCGTGTTCTCGCTGGTAGCGGCGTTTGCCTTCGCATGGTTTGTCGGCCCGCAGCCAGAGCTGCGCAAGGCCTTGTTGTGCGGTCTGGTCGCCGGCTTCGGCATGGTCGCGGCGAGCTTCGGCATCAACTACCAGTTCGCCCAGCGCAGTGGAAAGCTGTGGGCAATCGACGGCGGCTACCACACCGCACAGTTCGTGCTGTTCGGCCTGATCCTCGGCCTGTGGCACTAAGCCAGCACTAACTGCTGTTGCTGTTGCTGTTGCTCTTGCTCTAGCCCCCTCCCTTTGCCGCAGGCAAGGGGAGGGCTGGGGAGGGGTAGCCTTTGCAGTTGCAGTTGCAGTTGCAGTTGCAGTTGCAGTGGATTTTGACTTTGCTCTACCGGGTCCCCTTCCGCAGCGACGGAGCTGACGGACAAGACCCCGCATGGGGCGACGTGCAGGACGCACGTCGTTTTTCGACGATACATGGATGTATCGTCGAAAAATCCCGGCAGCGGAGTGGACCTGGAGCGCGTCGCGCGGAAGGCGCGTAGGCAGGGTGTGCTTTCTTTTGGTTAGCTTTTCTTTGCACAAGCAAAGAAAAGTAACTCGCTCCCCGAAGGGGAGAGAAAGCCTTGGCTTCCGTTGTTGCTGTCACTGCCTGCAAAACCAAAGCAAATACAAGTGCAGAGCTTTCGCCCGCCTACGGCGCGCGAGCGCACCTTTCTTTGCTTGTGCAAAGAAACGTGGCCCAAAGAAAGCACACCCTGCCTCCGCGCCCACGCCGCTGCGCGACGCGGGTCCACTCCGCCAGCGGGATTTTTCGACACGACATCCCTGTCGTGACGAAAAACGACGTGCATCCATGCACGTCGCCCTTCGGGTTCTTCCCACTGGCTCCGTCGCTGTGGAAGGGGCCCGGTAGATCAAGGTCCGGAGCTAAAGCAAAGGCAAGGGCAACTGCAACTGCAACTGCAACTGCAAAGGCTACCCCTCCCCAACCCTCCCCTGCGCTTTGCGCAAGGGAGGGAGCGAAGCAGCGTTACGCCAGGTTTGCACGTAGCCAGCGCATCACCGTTTCAACTACACCCAGCTTTTGCGGCACGTCCAAAGCATTTGCACGCGCAAAAGCATCGGCGTTTCGAATGAACGTCTGCCGCGCGATCCGCTGCGCCTGCTGCACCGTCGACTGCTGCCGGCGCAGCTGCACGATCTGCACCGACGGACGGCCCGGCGGCGCAAACTTCTGGTAGCGACGCAGCTCATCGGCGACCAGACTCACGTCGTTGTCTGCCTTGAGCTGGCCTTCACCCGCCAGCAACAGCTGCTCCAGCGCCAATCCCGCCGCAGTCAGCGCTTTGCCTTCGGCAGCGAACATTGCCTGCGTACCCAACAACGCCAGTGCGCCATCGCGCTGCTGCAGTCGCTGCAGTTGCGGTGCCCAGGGGAAGCTTGCGGGAGGGGTGGCCATGGTTGTCTGGAGTGATGGAAGGTGGCGCACTTTACGGGTTGGAGGAGGGATGTTCCAGCGAACGGCTCCCCCTCTCCCCAACCTCAACCGATAACCCGTTTGAACGGTGGCAGGGAATCAATGATGCGCTTGCCATACCTGCGCGTCAGCAGGCGCGAATCCAGGATGATCACCCGCCCGGTATCGGTCGAGGTGCGAATCAGGCGCCCGGAAAACTGGGTCAAGGTGCGCAGCGCATGCGGGATCGCGATCAGGTTGAACGAGTTCAAACCACGGCTCTCGAACCATTCGCTCAGCGTCGAGGTCTGCGGGTCGGTCGGCACCGCGAACGGCACCTGGGTGATCACCACCGTGGTGCAGGCCTCGCCCGGCAGGTCCAGGCCTTCACCGAACGAATTCAAGCCGAACAACACCGAGCCTTCACCCGCCGAGGTGCGCTTGATGTGCTCGTCGATCATCTTCTGCTTGGCGCCATCGCCCTGCACCAGCACCTTCTTGCGCAGCGTCGCCGGCATCAGCTCGGCCACCTTTTCCATCTTCCAGCGCGAGGTGAACAGGACCATGCTGCCCTTGTCCCAATCCAGCTCGTTGACCAGGTACTTGGCCACTTCCTTGGGATGGCGCTCGCGGTCATCCGGCGTCACCGGGAACTGCGGCACGATCAGTTCAGCCTGGTTCGGCAGGTCGAACGGTGACGCCAGCGACACCATCTCCGCTTCCTCGGGGATGCCGTTGTCGATCGCCAGCGACTGGAAATCACCGCCACCGGTCAGCGTCGCCGAAGTCATCACCACCGAGTCCACTTCATCCCACAGCAGCTTGCGCAGCACCATCGCCGCCGATACCGGCGAGCAGTGCAGGATGTAATCGCCATCGCGTGACATCGTCACCCAGCGCGCGATCGGCGGCTGGCCTTCCTTGTCCTCGCGGCGCCAGCCAGCCCACAGGTTGTACTGCTGCTCGACCATTTCCTGGGCCATGCCCAGGTTGCGCTGCAGGCGTTCGACCGCGGGATCATCCTGCTTGCCCTTGGCCACCGCCGAGGCCGCCGCCGTTGCCCAGTTGAGCAGCGTGCGGGTTTCATCGGCCAGCACTTCGATCGGCTGGCGCCAGGATTCGGGCAGGCGGCCATTGGCAGCGCGCCACATCGGCTCGCGGTCATCGGGCTGCGGAATCCAGACATTGCCGATCTCGTCGCGGAATGCCTTGAGCAGCTTGCTCACCCGCGATGCCACATCGATGGCCTCGTTCGGCAGCAGGTTGCCGATCTTGTCCTTGTCCACCGCACGGTAGGCACCGGCAATCAGGATCTGCAGGCGGCCGGTACGCTTGGCCATGTCGTCCAGCGGCAGATTGGCCGCGCCCTGGTCGATGGCGACGTTGCCGATGTGGTGGCCTTCGTCCAGCACCAGCAGCATGTCGCCGGGCGGCGCGATCAGGGGCTGGCCGCTGTCACTGTCGCCCAGCGACAGCGCCGACAACAGCAGCGCGTGGTTGGTGACGATGATCTGCGCGTCGCGTACTTCAGTACGTGCGCGAAGCACCGGGCATTGCGCCGAATACGCGCAACGGCGCCCGGCGCAGGCCGAGGCCGGCGTGGTGATGCGTATGCGCAGCGTGGGCGTGACGTTCTCCGGCGCGTTGTCCAGGTCGCCGTTCCAGCGGCCGTCGATGAAGGCCTTGGTCAGCTTTTCGGCAACGTCCATTTCAATCGGCGCCAACGGCCGGTCGTAGAGCTGCACGTCGTCGCCGAACATGCCTTCCTGCACGCCCTCGCCCTGCGCTTCGGCCGCATTGCGGGTGCACAGGTAGCGGGTGCGGCCCTTGGCCAGCGCAACGGTGGCCTGCAGGCCGGTGGACTTGAGGAAGTTGGGGATGTCGCGCTCGACCAGCTGCGACTGCAAGGCCACGGTGCCGGTACTGATCACCAGCTTCTTCTTGCTGGCCAGCGCGATGGGTACGCCGGCGGTGAGGTAGCCCAGGCTCTTGCCGACGCCGGTAGGTGCTTCCACCACGCCGACGCCACCAGTGCCCAGCGCGCGCGACACCACGCCTATCATCTGGCTCTGCGAGCGGCGCGTGCTGAAGCCCGGCGTATTCGCCTGCAGCTTGCTGTAAGCGTCACGGATGCCGGTTTTGATGTCCTCGGTCAGCGCCCGTGGTGCTTCTACTTTTTCCGTCACGCCAACCTGCCAGCAGCTCAATCAAGGCGGGTATTTTCCCATACCCGCCCGCATTCACCGAATGCGTTGCCGGCTCAGGGTTTACCGGGAGCCTGTGGCCGCCGCAGGGCCTGCACCAGCGCCCAGGCCAGCATGATGTAACCGACCGCTTCCAGCAGCGCCAATCCAACATGGCCGATGCTGAGCAGCGTATTCATCGCGCCCATGCCGGAATAATTGCCAGTGGCGATGAGCACCAGCGGTATTGCCGTCAGCCCACCGCCTATCAAGGTGACGGCCAGCAGCAACGAAAGTGCGCCCAATGCCACGCTGCGCACCTTGCCGCGCGGGGTATCGAGCAGCATCACCACGGCAACGCCAAGCGCGATCATGATCGGCAAGCGGTAACCGATGGAAACCAGCAGGGTGGTCAGCAATTCAGTGGGTTCCATGTCCGGCCTCAGTCCGCGGTGACCAACAGCGCGTCACCGGCACGCAGCTCGGCGTAGATCGCATCGGTCTCCGGGCGCATGCCATGCCATTGCTGGAAGCTCTCTGCGGCCTGTTCGACCAGCATGCCCAGGCCGTCGAAGCTGTTGCGGCAGTTCGCCGCCCGCGCCCAGGCCAGGAACGGAATCGAAGCCTCGCCGTAATTCAGGTCCACCGCCGTGGTCATGCTGTTGACCAGCGACAGCGGCAGGTTGAAACCGCTGCCCTCGCCGCGTGCGGCCGAGGTGGCATTGATGATCAGCTCGAAATCGCCCTGCTCGCGCAGGTCATCCCAATACGCGGAGATGGCGCGGCCGGGTTCGCTCATCGCATCGACCAGCGCGTCGGCGCGTTCGGGCGAACGGTTGACCACGATCAGTTCGAGAATGCCGGCATCCAGCAGCGCCGGTGCCACACCGCGTGCGGCGCCACCGGCACCGAGCAGCAGCACCCGACGGCCGCGCAGGTCCAGGCCGTGGCGACCAGTGAGGTCACGCACCAGGCCGATGCCGTCGGTATTGTCGCCATGCCAGCGATCACCCTTGCGCAGCAGCGTGTTGACCGCACCGGCGCGATGCGCGCGCGAAGTAGTGGTGGTACATAGCGCGAACGCGGCTTCCTTGTGTGGCAGGGTTACGTTGGCGCCGACGCCGCCGTCAGCGGCAAAGGCTTCCAGCGCCGCCACGAAATCTTCGGGCGAGGCCTCGATGGCGCGGTAATCCACGGCGATGCCATGTGCCTTGCCGAACGCGGACTGGATGCGCGGCGACTGCGAATGGGCGATGGGCTGGCCGAAAACTGCGTAGCGTGGAGCGCTCATTGTGATCCTCTGCATGACCTAGACTGGACGCGACTTTGCTTGCTGGACCCGTATGCGGACCCGTCATTTGCTGCTCGCGCTGACCCTGAGTTTACCCTTTAGCCCCATGGCCTCGGCGCTTTCCGAGTTCGGCATCGAAGGCATGGGGGTAGTGTCCACCCGTGCAGATGAAATCCGCGCCACGTTGTCGGCGGACGGGCAACGCATCATCTGGGCCAGCAACCGCGAGGGCGGTGCCGGCGGCTGGGACCTGTGGCAGGCGACGCTGCAGGACAAGCGCTGGATGGAGCCGCAGCCACTGGCCTTGAACAGTGCCGCTGATGAGGTCGATCCCTTCCTCAGCGGCGATGGCCGCTGGCTGTACTTCGCCTCCAACCGGAAAGGCGGCCACGGCGGCTTCGACCTGTACCGGGCGGCCGTCGCCGCCGATGGCAGCCTCGGCCAGCCGCAGAACCTGGGTGCGGCGGTGAACGGCAGGCAGGACGAACGTTCACCCGCACTGGCCGACGACGGCCGGCTGTTGTTCTCCAGCAATCGTTCCGGTGGCAGCGGCGGTTGGGATCTGTGGCGTGCGCCGGCTGCAGGCGATGGTTTTGCCGCACCGTCCGCCTTGCTCGGCATCAATACCGCGGCCGACGAACTGGATGCGAGCTGGCTGGGTGGCGGCCGCGCGGTGGTGTTTGCCCGCGCCAATGCGGCGGGCGGTGCCCAGCTGTGGCTGTCGCAGTGCCGGCAGGGGCAATGGGGTGAGGCGACGCCGCTGGGCTTGTCGTTCAACAGCGCTGATGGCGATACGCGTGGCGCGGTGATTGATGCCAACAAGCCCGGAGAGCTGGTGGTCAGCGGCAAGGCGCGCTCACCACGGGCCGGCGGCATGGATCTTTACCGGATGAAGGCGCCATTGGTTGATGGGGATGATTCTTGCCGGTGAGGCAAGAGCTTCACCCCTCCCCAGCCCTCCCCTTCGCTGCGCGAAAGGGAGGGAGCAGAAGCAACCCCTCCCCAGCCCTCCCCTTGGCCTTACGGCCAAAGGGAGGGAGCCAAGCAATCCGCCCCCTCCCTTTCGCGCAGCGAAGGGGAGGGTTGGGGAGGGGTGCTTCTGCTCTACCGCCTTCAGCTTTTAGTGCCAGCCAACACCGCAGCACGCATCGCTTCGTACTCCGCCTCACCAATCTGCCCACCCTGCCTGCGCAGCTCCAGCGCGCGCAGCCTGGCATCGACGTCGCCACCCTGCGCCGCCTCACGCTGCAGCCGCTCGGCTGCCGAGTGCAGCTGTAGGGGACGCTTGCCGGCGCGCACGATGGCGGCGATGAACACACCGATCGCCACCGCGAACAGCAGCACGCCGATCAGCCATACCGCCCAGTTGTAACCTTCAAGACCGGGAACATTCATCTCAAGCCTCCTTCAGCCAGCGCGCGATCTGCGGCGCGTAATAGGTCAACACACCATCAGCGCCCGCCCGCTTGAAGCCGATCATCGTCTCCATCACGCACTTGCGCTCATCAAGCCAGCCATTGGCTGCGGCCGCCTTCAACATCGCGTACTCGCCACTGACGTGATACGCGAAGGTCGGCACGCCGAACTCGGTCTTCACCCGGCGCACGATGTCCAGGTACGGCATGCCCGGCTTGACCATCACCATGTCCGCGCCTTCGTCCAGGTCCAGCGCGATCTCGCGCATGGCCTCGTCGCTGTTGGCCGGGTCCATCTGGTAGGTCTTCTTGTCGGCCTTGCCGAGGCTGCCGGAGCTGCCCACCGCGTCGCGGAACGGACCGTAGAAGGCCGAGGCGTACTTGGCCGAATAGGCCATGATGCGTGCGTTGATATGTCGGGCATCGTCCAGCGCGGTGCGGATGGCACCGATGCGGCCGTCCATCATGTCCGAGGGCGAAATGATGTCCACGCCGGCTTCGGCATGCGACAGCGACTGCTTGACCAGCGCCTCGACGGTGATGTCGTTGAGCACGTAGCCGCTGTCGTCGATGATGCCGTCCTGGCCGTGCGTGGTGTACGGGTCCAGCGCCACATCGGTCATCACGCCCAATTCGGGGAAACGCTGCTTCAGCGCGCGTACCGCACGCTGTGCCAGGCCGTCCGGGTTCCAGGCTTCGGCCGCGTCCAGCGACTTGCGCGACGGGTCGATCACCGGGAACAGGTCGATCACCGGCACGCCCAACTCCAGCGCCTGCTCGGCTTCGCGCAGCAGCTCGTCGATGGACATGCGGTCCACGCCCGGCATCGATGCCACCGCCGCGCGGCCGTCGAGCTCATGCACGAACACCGGCCAGATCAGGTCGTTGCTGGTCAGCGTGTTCTCGCGCATCAGACGGCGCGAGAACTCATCGTGGCGCATGCGCCGCGGGCGGTACTGGGGGTGCATCATCGCGGTACTCCTTGATACTGAAAACGGGAATTACTGCAGCCGGTAGCCCTGCGGCTGCAGTGGCTCGGGCAGCGGGCGTTGGCCCAAGACGTCGAGCAGATCGATTTCGATGGTACGCACCATCGCGTCCAGCGGCAGGTCATTGGCTTCGGTGCCGAACGGGTCTTCCATTTCCTCGCCGAGCTGGTCCAGGCCGAAGAAGGCATAGGCCAACAACATCGACACCACCGGCGTGGCCCAACCCAATGCACCGGCCAGGCCAAACGGCAGCAGCACGCAGAACAACCATGCACAGCGGTGCAGCAGCAAGGTATAGGCGAACGGCAGCGGTGTGCCGGAGATGCGCTCACAGCCGGCCTGCACGCTGGCCATGGCATGCAGGCGCGCCTCGAACTGGGCGTAGAGATAGGGATGCAAGCGGCCTTCGCGCAGCGGCGCGGCCAGCTCGCTGGCCAGTTGGGTCAGCATGCCGTCGGCGATGTTCTGCCGTGCCAGCACGGCGTGCTGGTCGGCCTGCAGCCAGGGCGCAGCGACAGCAGCCTGGTCGCGGCCGCGCAGGCGTGCCGCCAGCGCATGGGCAAAACCGATCACCAGGCAGGTGCCGCGCTCGCGCAGCTGCGGCTCGGCGGCCAGCAACGCAGCCGCCTCACGGGCGAAGCTGCGCGATTCGATGACCAGTTGCCCCCACAGCTTGCGCCCTTCCCACCAGCGGTCGTGGCAGGCGTTGTTGCGGAAGCTCAGGAAGATCGACAGCACCAACCCCAGCAAGGTGAACGGCACCACCGACAAGCCACTACCACCCAGCGGGTGCCAGATCCGGCTGAACCCCGCCACCAGCACCGCCAGCACACCGATCGCCAGCACCTTGGGGGCGATGGCCGGCACGATGGAGCCGCGCAGGATGTACAGCAGCTGCCAGCCAGTGGGACGGGGGCGGATGATCATCGGGAAGCGGAAACGCCTGCAACAGGCCTACGGCGCCGGAAGGCTTCCGGCCAGCCGATGCATTTTACGCCCCCCGGCTGTCAGCCGCCGCCCCGGGCTTCCCCGCAGCCGGCGTGAACTCAGATGAAGCCGCCGCCGATGCTCAGCCGGATCACCCCGACCACGATGACGATGGCATTGAGCAGCAGGCCGGTCTTGGCCCGGCCGCGCTTGCTGGCATGGGTGAACAGCAAGCCGATGGCGGCGATAATCGCGCCCACGGCGGCAAACGGGATCAGGAACCAGTTTCCCCAGCCCAGCAGCGGAATAAACGCCAGAATCATCCACAGCAAGGCAACAATGCCCCAGATCAGGCTGATCAGCCCCATGTACTTTCCTCCACCAGGCACAGCCTGCAAGATAGCCGGGAACACATGCAGAGCAAAAGACCCTCGCCCTGGCCGGAAGTTCTCGACAGATTCAGCCGGCGCCATGGATCATCCGCAATTACCGATCACCGGGGAGTGAAACCATGAAACTTCCGCTCGCTATCGCACTTTCGCTTGGCGTTGCCTTGGCCGTGGGCGGCTGCGCCAGTACCTCCAAGGTCATGCTGGGCCAGGCCCGTGCGCCAGTAGACCCGGCCAGCGTGCAGATCTATTCCACGCCGCCGGCCGGTTCGGTGGAGATCGCCCAGCTCGAATCCTCCAGCGCGGTCGGCTTCGGCACCCAGGGCCAGACCGATGCCGCCATTGCCCGGCTCAAGCGCGAGGCCGCCGCACTCGGCGCCAACGGCGTGATCCTGATGGGCGTGGGCTCCGGTGGTTCGCCGGTCGGCATGTCGGTAGGCGCGGGCAGCTATGGCCGCCACACCGCTGGCGGCCTCAGCGTCGGCATCCCCACCCAGCAGAAGCGCGCTGCCGGCGTTGCGATCTGGGTACCGCCGGGCGCAGGCAGGTAAGTCTTCCCGCCAGTCCTGATGCAACAAGGGCGCCGTTCGGCGCCCTTGTCATGAGTGCTGCAGCAATCAGTTGTGATCGCGCAGGAAGCGGGCCATCGACGAGACGCCCGGTACCGCTGGCTCGAATTCGCCGGCAACGTCGATGAAGCCACGCATGATGGCGATGTCGCGCGGGCTACGGTTGATCGCATCGCGCATGTCCGGATCAGCGCCGGCGCGCAGCAGGCGCTGCACCAGTTGTGGCAGGCCGTGCAGTGCCGCCAGGTGCAGCGGGCCGAAGCCACGCGGGTCGCGCACGTCCAGCGAAACCTCTTCGTCGAGCAGGCGGTCCACCGCGGCCAGCACCACGCTCTCGTCACAGGCGGTACCCGGTTCGGCACGTGCCCCGAGCAGCAACAGCAACGGCGTCACCGTGCCAGCCGAGGCCTGGTCCGGTTCGGCACCGGCCAGCAGCAAGGTATCAAGCAAGGCCAGCAGGCGGGTGCGGTCACGCGAGGTGAAGCCGTACAGCGCGGCGCAGTGCAGCGGTGCCAGCTGCTGGTCGTCACCGGCGTGCACGTCGGCACCGGCAGTGAGCAGGCGGGCGACGATGTCCGGCAAGCCCAGGGCAGCGGCCAGCATCAATACGGTGACGCCACCCGGCAGGCGGTGTTCAAGCTTGGCACCGGCATTGAGCAGTGCCGCCACGATCGTGGTCTGGCGCATGCTCACCGCTGCCGACAACGGCGTGGCACCGCTGGCAGCGGCGTGCTGCGGGTCGGCACTGCGCGACAGCAGCAGATCCACCACCGCCGCATGGCCGCCGCCGGCCGCACGCAGCAGGCCGGTGCAGCCCTGCGCATCGACGGCATCGACGGCAAAACCGAGATTGAGCAGGCGGCGTACCGCGTCGGCATCGCCGGCCATCGCCGCCGAGGCGACGTCGGCATCGCGCAGCGCGCGCAGCGGCAGCTGCCAGCCGCGCCAGTCCAGCAGGTCAGCCAGGTCGCGACGACCGCTGGACAGCGCAACACCCAACGGCGTCTGCCCGTCAGCGGCCCGCGCATCCGGTGAAGCGCCCTGCAGCACCAGCTGCTTGAGCGCGGACTCGCGTGCCAGGGCGGTGGCCAGGTGCAGTGCGGTCATGCCATGGCTGTCACGCGCCTCACGGTCGACGCCATTGAGCAGCAGGTACTGCTGCAGCTTCAGCCAGCCCAGGCGTACCGCCAGCGACAACGCCGGATCACCGGCCGGCGAAGCGGCGAACGGATCGGCGCCACGCTCCAGCAGTTCCAACGCGAATTGCTCGGTGCTGCGCGCACCGTGGTCGTGCTGCGCGCAGGCGGCGAGGAAGCGGGTCAAGCCACCGCGGCCGGCCGGCGACACGCCACGCTGCAGCAATACCTGCAGGGTCGGGATCGCATCGACGCCGCGCGACAGCAGCGCGAACATCGGTGTATCGCCGCAGGCGTCGAGCATCTCCGGCGCGGCATCGTGTGCCAACAGCCAATCGACCACGCGCGGCTGCAAGGCCAGCTCCGGATCGTGCAGCAGGCCGCCCAGTTCATCGGCCGCACACAGCCTGGCCAAGGGCGCCATGCCATCGACGTTGCCGAATACCAGCGCTTCGCGCAGCAAGGCCAGCGGCGCGCGATCGTTGAGCACCGGCATCGCATCACCATCGCCACCCTCGGCATTGCCGGCGGCCGCATCGCTGACCGCTGCCGGCAGCGGATAGCTCGGGTCGAGCAGCGAGACGATGCTCCAGCGACCTGCTGCGGCAGCGTGCTCGATGGCACGACGGCCATCACTGCCGACCACATCGGCGGCAATGCCCAGGTCCAGCAGGCGGCGGATCAGCGCCGCCGATACGTGTTCGGCGCGGCTGGCCAGCAGCAAGGCATTGCTGCCTTCGCCATCGACGGCATGCACGTCAGGCTTGTGCGCCAGCAGGCGCTCGAGCACCGCGGCATTGCCCTGCGCGGCGGCATCCAGCCACGGCGTGCGGCCTGCGGCATCACGCGGCTCGACATTGGCGCCGGCATTAAGCAGGGTTTCGACGATATCGACGTGGCCAGCCAGGGCGGCCTCGTGCAGGGCGCTGCGGCGCTGACGGTCACGCGCATCCAGCCGCGCCTTGTGCTTGAGCAGCAGCTGCACGCCGGCCGGGTCATCGTCATCGGTGGCCGCCGCCTGCACCAGCACCGGTACGCCATCGGCCGGTTCGACCTTGGCGCCGCGCTCCAGCAGGAACTTGCCCAGCCGCCAGTTGCCGGCCTGGCAGGCCACCGCCAGCGGGCTGTGGCCATCATTGTTGAGGGCATCGATCTCCGCCGCGGCATCGCGCAGCAGTGCTGCAACGCCCGGATCGGAACTGCGTGCGGCGTGGTGCAACGGGGTGTTGCCATCGGCATCGGGCGTGCGTGGATCGGCGCCGTTGGCCAGCAGGGTCATCACCGCTTCCGGGCGACCGTGCCAGCTGTCGCGGGTGGCCGCCAGCAACGGCGTCATGCCTTTATGCGCCTGGTTGACGTCGACGCCACGGCTGATCAGCGCACGCAGCAGGCGCAGGTCCGGCAGCACTGCCGCCAGCACCGCCAGACTGCGCTGGTCGCGCGATTCGGCCGGGGCTGGCGCATGCGGATCGGCACCGGCATCCAACAGCTGCAGCGCGCGATCAATGCGGCCGCCGCGGGCGGCGTCATACAGCCGCGGCACCAGCTCATGCTGGGCGATGTGCTCCAGCGGTGCCGGTTCGGCCAGCGCTTCGGCAAACAGGTCGACGGCGGGTTGTTGTGCCTCGCCAGCCTTGCCAGCGACGGCAACCGGCGCACTGCGCATAGCCTGCAGCAGGTGATGCAGCAACGGCGCGGCGACCGCGGTGGCAATGGCCAAGGGCCAACGCAGGGCACCGCCGACCAGACCTGGCCAGGCCGCAGCGACGATTGCCGCGCACAACAGCAACACCACCGCTGCCGCGCCCAGGCCGTGCCATGAATCGAGATTTCGCCCGCTCAGGGCCTGCCATTGCGCGCGCAGCGAGCTGTCCTCGCGTTCCATCGCCTGCCATAGCGGCCAGGTGCGCCACAGCGCCAACAACGCCACGCTGACCGCGATGCTCAATGCCAACACCGCCGCCAGGCTGCCGCTGTCATGCAGCGCCGCCAACGGCCAGGACACCAATACTGCAACCACCGCTGCGCCGCCGGTCCAAAGCCCCAGCAGGCCTGGCAGTTCACGTTTGAGTACGGCCAGTGACGGCGTCACCGTGCGGGTTCGCCGCCACCATGACACCGCCAGGGCGAAGGCGGGCTGGGCCAGCACGCCACACACAGCCGCGGCCACGCCACCGAACGCCGTGGCCAGGGTCAACAACACCCCCAGGCCCAGCGCGGCGGCAACTACGCGGCTGCGCAATGCTTCAGTCATCGCGACCGTCGATGCGGGCGATCTTTACCGGGGCCAACGGCAACGGCGGGGCCTGCAGGTGGAAACCACGCTCGGCCAGGTTGGCGCGCACCAGCGCGGCGTCGGCCTGGGCCAGGCGACGTTCGGGCGTCAGCGCCACCTCCAGCACGAAGGTGTAAGGGGCCAAGGTGTTGCCCAGCACCGCCGGGATCACTTCGAAATCATCACGCTTGGCGAGGTACACGTAGGTGTCCTGCTTGCGTTGGCTTTTGTAGACGTAAGCTTGCATGCCAGCGGGCTTTGCCCTGCATCGGGAGTCAGGGATTGTGTCGGAAATCTGGCGCTGTTGAAAGGCGGCGGGCCAACAAGCACGTGGACCGACCAGGCTTTTGTACATTCATCTACATCAAGATTCCGTTGCCCCGGCCGTCCAGCCATCGCGTGTCGAAACGCCAGACAGCCAGCTGCCGATATACTCGCGCCCCGTCGAAGCCCTGGAAGATAACGTGACGCCTGCATCACCGCCGCGCCTGGCGCCGCTGAACATACTCGCGCACACCGCCACCACGGCCTTGGGTGCGGGTCTGGATGCGCAACGGCGAGGCCTGGCCGGCTGCCACTGCGGTTTGCGGCAGAACGATTTCGGCGACCAGCCGCTGCCGTGCTGGATTGGCCGGGTGGACGGCCTGGAATGGCTGGCCTTGCCGGCGGAGCTTGCCGGGTTCGACTGCCGCAACAACCAGCTGGCCTGGCTCGCACTGCAGCAGGACGAGGTGCTGGCCGCGCTGCAGCAGGTACGTGAACGCCACGGCGCATCGCGGGTGGCAGTGGTGATGGGCACCTCCACCTCCAGCATCGGCGCCACCGAAGAAGCCTATGCTCGGCTTGAAGCAGACGCCGACGGCAACTTGCATTTCCCGCCGGACATGCTGCGCCCGCGCATTCACACCCCGCACTCGCTCGGCGATTTCGTACAGGTGGCTACCGGTTTGAGCGGTCCCTGCATCACCGTTGCCACCGCCTGCTCGTCCAGCGCCAAGGTCTTCGCGCAGGCCGCCCGGCTGATCAACGCCGGCCTGGCTGATGCCGCCCTGGTCGGCGGCGTGGATACCCTGTGCGGCAGCGTGCTGTACGGCTTCAACTCGCTGCAGCTGGTTGCAGCGACGCCCTGTCAGCCGTTTGACGCTCGCCGGGTCGGCCTGTCGCTGGGTGAAGCTGGCGGCTACGCGGTACTGGAACGTGCCGGTGCGGGCCCTGCCACGGCCTTGCAGCTGCGCGGCTACGGCGAATCCAGCGATGCCCACCATATGTCCGCGCCACATCCCGAAGGCCTGGGTGCACGCCTGGCCATGCAGGCCGCGCTGCAGCGCGCCGGGATCGAGGCCGGCGACGTGGGCTATCTCAACCTGCATGGCACCTCGACCCCGGCCAACGACAGCATCGAGGCCGCAGCGGTCGCCGCACTGTTCCCGCCCAGCCTGCACGCCAGCTCGACCAAGGGCTGGACCGGGCATACGCTGGGTGCAGCCGGCATCGTCGAATCGGTATTCGCATTGTTGGCACTGGAGGATGGGCTGCTGCCGGGCACCTTGAACAGCGAGATCCCCGACCCGGCCTGCGGCCCGCAGATCCGTTTCGAGAACGCGCAGGCCGATATCCGCTACGCAATGAACAATTCCTTTGGCTTCGGCGGCAACAACTGCTCGCTGGTCTTCGGCAAGGCAGGATGAGCACGATGCTGGAAGCAACACTGGAAGGCATCGGTTTCTGGGGTACGGGACTTCCCGATTGGGACAGTGCCTGCGCCTGGATGCGCAAGGGCGAACGCCCGCTGGATCCACCAGCCCGTCCCTCGCCGCAGCTGCTGGCAGCCAATGAGCGGCGCCGCGCGCCCGGCACCGTGGCGGTTGCACTGGAGGCTGCGCTGGCTGCGTGCGAGGCCGCCGACCGCGCGCCGGCGACCCTGCCGTCGGTATTCACCTCCACCCACGGCGAGCTGACCATCACCGACTACATGTGCGCCACGCTGGCGGACGACCCCTGCGCCATCTCGCCGACCAAGTTCCACAACTCGGTGCACAACGCCGCCGCCGGTTACTGGACCATCGGCGCCGGCGCTCACGTCGCCGCCACCGCCATCAGCGCAGGCCGTTACAGCTTCGCGCAGGGCCTGCTGGAAGCGATGGTGCAGCTGCATGCCGGCGAAGAAGCCGTGCTGCTGGTTGCCTATGACGGCAATGCCAGTGGCCCGGCCGCCGAGGTGTCGCCAAGCACCGGCCTGCTGGGAGCAGCCTTCGTGTTGTCGCGCACGGCCTGTGCCGGCTTGCCCAGCCTGCAGCTCAGGCTGCACGACACCGCATCACCACCGCAGGACGCGGAGCAGGGCCCGCTGCTGCAGCTGTACGCCGACAATGCAATGCAGCCGGCGCTGCCGCTGCTGGAAGCCTTGGCAATGGATCAGGAAAAAGTATGGATGCGCTCAGGCACGGATCAGTGGCTGGAGATCGACATCCTCCATGAATGACCAGCGTCCGCTCTGCGCCGACAACGTCGCCGTGGTCATCCCGGCGCTGAACGAGGAACTGCGTATCCGCCAGGTGGTCGAGGGCGTGCTGCAGTACTTCCCCCATGTGATTGTGGTCGACGACGGTTCCAGCGACCGTACCACGGACTGCATCGCCGACCTCCCTGTCACCGTGCTGCGCCATCCACAGCGCATGGGCAAGGGCCAGGCGTTGCGCAGCGGTTTTGCCGAAGCCAATCGCCGCGGCCTGCGCGGCGTGCTCACCCTGGATGGCGACGGCCAGCATGTCGCCGCCGACCTGCCGCGGCTGCTTGCCAGCGCCAATCGTCATCCGGCCTGCATCATCATCGGCGCACGCCTGCGCAAACGTGCCTCGCAGCCGCTGTACCGCCGCCTGGCCAACGAGTTCGGTGACTGGGGCATCGCCTGGGGCACGCATTACCAGGTGGCCGACAGCCAGAGCGGCCAGCGCTTCTACCCCGCCGAAGTGATCGCCCTGCGCGATGTTTCCGCCGAAGGCTTCGTGTTCGAAGCGCAGGTGGTGATCTCGGCAGCGCGCCGGCTTGGCACGCGCTGCGTGTCGGTGCCGATCGAATCGCGTTACCGCTGCGCCGACAGCGATGAGCAGTTCCGTCCAAGCCACTTCAAGCCGCTGCAGGACCTGTACCGCATCACCAGCCATATCGTGCTGCTTGCGCTGCGCCACGGCCACGTCTGGCGCGTTTACCGCACCATCCGCAGGAATCCACCGATCATCGACAGCACCGACGCCAACGGCTGAGCCGCGCGTTCAGCCCATGCCGCCGTTGATGCCGATCACCTGGCCGTTGATGTAACCCGCCGCATCACTGCACAGGAAGGACACCAGTGCTGCAACCTCCTCCGGCTTGCCAGCACGCGCGGCGGGTACGGTCTGCTTGATCAGTTCAGGCGGAAACGCCTCCGCCGCCATCTGGCCCTCGATCACTCCCGGCGCGACAACATTGACGCTGATTCCACGACTGGCCATTTCCCGCGCCAGTGACTTGCTTGCGCCATGCAGGCCGGCCTTGGCTGCGGCGTAGTTGGTCTGGCCGCGATTGCCCAGCACCGCCGCCACCGACGACACGCTGACGATGCGACCCCAGCGGGTGCGCGCCATCGGCAACAGCAGCGGCTGGGTCACGTTGAAGAAGCCGTTGAGGCTGACATCGATCACCCGCTGCCAACGCTGCGCATCCATGCCAGCCATCGGCGCGTCATCGTGGATACCGGCATTGTTGACCACGATCTGGATCGGGCCCTCGGCCAGCAGCGCCTCCAGCGCAACACTGACCGCTCCGTCATCGGCAACATCGAACGCCACCGCCTGCGCGCTGCCGCCGTCGGCAATGATCCGTGCCACTACTGCATCGGCACGCGCCAGGTTGGCGTTGGCATGCACGATCACATGTGCGCCATCGGCGGCCAGCCGGCGGCAGATCGCACCGCCCAGATCACCACTGCCGCCGGTTACCAGCGCACGTCGCTGCTTGCTCATGAGGGGTTTGCTCCGCTTTGTCTCATTGAATGTTCATGGCAGCTGCAGCATCACCGCAGCCCGGCCTTCGGCCAGCAGCTGGTCGCGATGGTGGATGCGGAAGCTGTACTGCTGGCTGCCCTCGCCTTCGGCCAACACCTGTGCCGTGGCCTCCAGTGCATCCGGCAGGTCATCGATGCGCGCCACATGCAACTGCACATCGCGCAGCGCCACGAGCACGCCCGGCACCACCGCGCCACCGCGCTCGCGTCCGCGCAGGCCGCCATGCACGGCCATCGCCTGTGCACCGTACTCGCATAGGTGGATCGCGCGCAGCTGGTTGTCGCAGCGCAAGGGATGCAGGACATCGCGATGATTGAACGCGCGCAACGTGATGTCCTGCGCCGACAAGTCCACTACCTCGTCCCACAGACACATGCTGCCCTGGTGCGGAACGAGTTTGAGAATTTCCTCACGTCCCGGCATGGCCGAGCTCCTGGGCTGGATGGCGCGAGATCAACAACGCCAGGATGAAATTGCAGACCACACCCAGCGCCACCGTGCTGCCGATCGCACGCAGCACCGGGATCGACGACAACCCAAGCAGGCTGAATACCAGCAGCGTCATCACGCTGCATACCAGCAGCCCGTGCAGGGTGCGCAGCTGGTCGGCATGGCTGTCGCCGGCATGCTCGAAGAACAGACCGTAATCCAGGCCAAGCCCGGCGGCGAGGATCAGGCCGATCAGGTGGAACAGGTTCAACTCCACACCCAGGCCGCGCAGCACCGCCAGCACCAGCAAGGTGGTCAGGATCATCGGCAGCAACACCCGCAGCACGCGTCGTGGCGAGCGCAATGCAGCGCCCACGGTCAGTGCCAGCAGCAGTACGGCGAGCGCAAGCGCTACCAGCACACGGCTGCGATAGTCGGCAACCAGGGATTCGGAGGCCTGCTTCATGTCCAGCAACTGTGCGCCGTGCAACTGCACGGTGCTGGCTACGGCTGCCACATCGTTCAGGCCGCTCAACGAGACCAACGCGATGGCGTGATCCTTGCCCTGCACCAGCAGACCATCAACCGCCGTCGCCAATGGTGTGCCGTGCAGATCAGCCGGTTGCAGTGGCGCTGCGCTGCGTGCCTTCTGCACATCGGCGATGAATGGCTCGAACGCATCATCGATGAACGGCGTTCCCGCCACCGCCGTTGCCAGCGCGGCGCGCAGGTTGGCTTCATCCGGCAACTGTTGCTGGCGCTGGCGCTGCACGGCCGCGCTTGGCAGATAGCGCGCGGCCATGTCATAGCGCTCCAGCTCGCCGTTCGCAACCAGCGCATCCAGGGCCGGCCGCAACCGTTCACTGGCGGCCAGTGCGGCTTGTGCATCGCTGCCGCGCACGGTGACCAGATAGCGCACATCCGGCGCGCCCAGTTCGCTGCGCAGCTGCGCGTCACGCTGCAGTTCCTGCGGGTCCACCGGGGTCAGCCGGCCCAGGTCGTTCTGCCAGAACGCACCAGGCGCCAACACCATCACCGCCACTGCCAGCGCGGCGAGCACGGCCAATGACCAGCGCGGTCGTGGCAGGCGCTGGGTGTGCTTCCACAGCCGCGCCAGCCGTGCGGAGTCGGCAAAATCGCGTGTCGCCGGATCGATCAATGCCGGCAGCAGATAGCGCGTGGCCAGCGCCGCCGTCGCCAACGCGGTGATGGTGAACACCGACAGCTGCTTCAGGCCATCCACGCCGGAGAACAGGAAGGTAAGGTAGGCGATGCAGGTAGCGATCACGCCGGTGCCCAAGGTCGGCCACAGCGCGCGCACGTTGTCCCACGCCGAGCGGCCAGGCCGTTGGTGGCTGAAGAAGTGGATGGGGTAATCCTGCACCACGCCGATCAGGGTGAAGCCGAACGCAATGGTGATGCCATGCACGCCATCGAAGCCCAGCGCCACCGCGCACAGGCCGGCGAGCCCCGCGCTGGCCAGCGGCAGGAAGCCGAGGATAGGCATCTTCCAGCTGCGGTAGGCAAACCACAGCAGCAGGATCATGCCGATGGTGTCCAGCGTGCCGATCATGCCGGCTTCGCTGGCGGTGCGGTTACCGATCTTCACCGAGAACGCGCCCGGCCCGCTCAACTCGATGCGGCTGCCGCTGTCCGCGGCAATGCGGGTGAACTGGTGGTTGATCGTATCCACCGCCAACTGCTGGGCGCCGGGATCAAAACCGGCGGCGTGGGTCTGCACCAGCAGCAGTGCCTGCCTGCCGGCACGATCGAACCAGACATCATCGATGCGCTGCGGTGCGTTGGCTGGCTGCAGGGCCTCGGCCACCCGCAGCACCTGCAGGGTGGGATCGGATGGCAGCAAGGGTTCGATCAAGCCGCCCGCCGGCGAGCCCAGGTCCTGCAGGCGCGCCTGCAGTTCCTCGCCGAGGGTGGCGCTGGAAAACGCATCTGCGGGCAATGCATCAATCAGATAGCGGTAGGGCAACAGGCGCTCGGGAAATGCCTCCAGCCCGGCCTGTTCGCCATTGGCGACCAACTCGAACTGGGTGTCGGCAGCCAACGCTTCACGCAGCGCGCGCGACTGCTGCGCCAGCTGCTCCGGCGCGGCTCCGGACAGTGCGACCAGCAACAGCCGCGCACCGGGGCCTTCGCCGAGTTCGTCGAGCAGTAATTTCTGTGCGGGTGTGCGTGCATCGGGCATGAACTTGCGCAGGTCGCCGCTGACCTGGATGCGGCTGCTGATCCACATGCCCAGCACGCCGAGCAGCAGCAACCAGACAATGGCCAGGCCGATGCGATGCGTGGACGAGAGCTTCAACGCGTGGTGCCCGAAGTGCACAGGCCATTCAATGCGGCAGCCTCGCGTACAACGGCCGCCGCGGTCGCAGCGCCGCCGAGCAGGGTGCGCTGCACATCGCCCTTCGCCGGCTGGGTCTCGATGCAACGCAGTTCCGCATTCTGGCCATGCAGGGTCACGGCGCGCACACGGCGGGCCAATGCCTCTGCCTTGGGCGTCAGCTGCAGCTGCCAGTGCTGGGCGTTGCCGGAGGCCTGCAGCCGGTAGCTGCGCTCCAGGGCAGCAAGGTCACCGGACAGCATCGCACCGAAACTGGCCTGCAGATCGGCCAGCTCTGGAACACGCTGCAGCGCGAACACACGTGGCGGCTTGCCGGCGCGGGCAATGCTGACCTGGCCATTGGCAATCGTGGTGGTCTCGGCATACGGCGCGCGTACCTCGCGGACCAGCGTGCCGGCATCGGGGCGGCGGTATTGGCCTTCAACCCGCAGTGGCTCCTTCAGCAACGCCGAGCCACGCAGTTCGAGGAAGCTGGTCTGGCTGGGTGCCGGCTGCGCCAGTTGCCGCAGTATCCACGCCGCATCGACGCCATTGGCCAGCGCCGGGCTACTGAGCAGCAGGCTCGTCAGCAGGCACAGCAGTGGGCGCAGGGTCTTGGGAATGCCAGAAATCATAGAAATTGAACCAGTTGTAAGGGGCGTCGCGCAGGTGATGCTCCAACCTGCCGGCGTAACGGTGGATAAGCGCGGACAGCAACTCGGCGCGGCCGCGCCGTGGAATGTCCACCGCCTCGGCAAACGACTCGAAGCGCAGGTCGTAGCGGTTGCCGCCACGGTACAGGCCAAATGCCAGCACCACCGGTGCCTTCAGTGCATTGGCGATCAGCCAGGGCGCGGTCGGGAAGGCTGCCGCGCTACCCAGCAGCGGTGTCGCGATGGCGGGCTCGCCCGGGCGCGCCCTATCCACCAGCAAGGCCACCATCGCACCTTCCGCCAGAGCCTGCTGGATCGCCAGCACGATTGCCGTGCCATCCTGTGCGGCATCGATGATGCAGTCGGCCAGCTTCGGATCGAGTTCGGCCAGCAACTCGGTGATGGCGGCGTTGTGCGCGCGGTCCATCAGCACCCGCAATTTCAGGTCCGGGCGCATCCGGGCCAGCACCCGCAGCGCATCGAAACTGCCCAGGTGGGAGCCGAACACCAGCACCCCGCGGTCCTGGTCCAGCAACTGCAGCAGCGGCTCGGTGCCGCTGCTGCGGATATCAAACAGAGCGGTGCGGCCGGCCAGCAGGAACACCCGATCCAGGATGGTGGCGGCAAAGGTATGGATATGCCGCGCCACTTCCAAAGCATTCACCGGACGACCATGCAGGCGCTGCAGGTAGTCGCGGGAGGCGCGCCTTTCGGCGCCGCGCACACAGTAGAAATAGCAGGTAATCGGGTACAGGCAGGCGCGCGCGATACCACGGCCGCCATGGCGGGCAATGCCACCAATCAGGCGGACCGCGAAACGGCCGCCGCCTTCAGGTCGATGCTTCCAGTCGGACGCGTTCATGCCCATGCGTCAGCTTCGGCCAGCACCAGTTCGCCACGCACCAGCAGCTGGTCTTCGCGCAACACGCGGAATTTCCAGCGCGGCGCCTGTCCTTCCAGTTCTATCCGCGCCTGCTCATCCGGCAGCAGCGGCGCCATGAATTTCACCTGCGGCAGGCGCAGCGCGCCGACCGCATGCCCGCACTCGGCCGCCACCGCCTGCAACACCTGCTCCAGCACCACCACCCCGGGCACCAGCGGACGGCCCGGGAAATGACCCGGCAGGCAGGGGTGATCGGACGGAATGCTGAAGTACATGGCTGCGCTGGCGGCGATTTGTGCAGACAGGATACCGGCAGCCTTGTGCTTCAGCGCAGCAGGTCGCGCCAGAACGCCGGCCCAAGCTGGCCCATCTGGCGCATGAAATCCCAGGCGTTGCGGTAAGGGCGCTGCGGGAACAACTGCGAGCGCACCGCGTATTCCAACGCGAAGAAGCCGCCGATCAGCCCCCAATCGGCGATGTTCGCGCACCACGACCATTGTTCATGGGTCACCGGCCACCACGGCTGGATGCCGAACGCCGCCAACAGGCCGTCCGGCACCGCGCTCATCGCCAGGCCCAGGTTGATCAGCGCCAGCAGCACCAGCACCAGGGCCCAGGCAGCACTGAGCCGCCGCGTGTAGCGTTCGAGCTGCGCCGTCAGCGGCATCTCTGCCCGCGCATACAACGCCCGCACGATGCGGGTGATCAGCGGAACCTGCCCCGGCAGCAGCGAACGCGCGAAGCCCCAGGCCACCAGCAACGGAAACACCACCGGCGGCGCCAGCAGCAGCATCCACGCCCAGCTCGATCCACCCAGCCACCACAGCAGCGCACAGCTCGCCGCCAGCAGACCGAATGCCCACGGCCGCCGTCGGGCAAGCGGTTCCAGCAGGCATAGCAGGACCAGCCCCGCCAGCGCGGCGGCAGCCCACATGCCTTCGTTGCGCAGGCTGGCCACGTGCGACAGCACCGGATAGGCCAGCAGCAGGAGCACCCGCAGCGCCAGCGCTACCGGCCCGTGGCCGGGTTCAGGGCTGGCAGCAGTCACGCCGTTCAGACCGTCTTGTTGGCTTGGATATGTGCCGACAGGGCACGCAGGGAACCGAAAATACGACGGTTGTCCTCATTGTCCGAGCGCAGCTGGAAGCCATAACGCTTGCTGATGGCCAGGGCCAGCTCCAGCGCATCGATCGAATCCAGGCCCAGGCCATCGTTGAACAGCGCCGCTTCCGGGTCGATCTGGGCCGGGTCCACGTCTTCCAGGTTCAGGCTCTCGACCAGCAGTCCGGCCAGCTCGCGTTCGGCGTCATTCTGTTGCGACATTTCCACTACCCACAGCAAATAGACCCGCAACGATCCGGCATCGCCGACTGTTGCGCAAGCATGACAGTTCAGACTCGCGGGGTATCATTGCCACCTCTGCGATGCCCGATACGCCGTGCAATGACGTTCCCGCTCCACTCCCGCCGCCGCCAGCCCTGCTCCGCCTGCCTGACCACCAATGTCACGGGGGCCTGAGATGAATGCCCTGACGTCCCCGGTGGCGGCTGCCGCGCTGCAGATCGACTATGCCGATCCATCCCAGTTGCCGGTCCTGCTGGCGGATCCGCAGGTGCTGGCGATCTTCGGCTTCCAGGCCGGGGACGAGCCCGTGGCCAGCGCTGACCCGCGCTATCTGCAGGTAGGCCTGCAACCGGATGGCCAGGCCCAGTTGGAAGTGTGGCGCAGCGATAAGCCGGTCAGCAGCGGCCGCGACGCCAATGGCGTGGCCTGGGCCAGCGACGGTGCATTGATGTTCGGTGCGCTGCAGGTGGATGAGCACCAGCACGGCGGCATCATCGGCGCCTCCGAGCACGCCTATGCGCGCATGCTCGAAGCCCTGCCTGCGCATGCCTATCCGCACCTGCTGCGGATCTGGAACTACCTGGACGCGATCACCGACGGCGAAGACGACAGCGAACGCTACCGCGAGTTCTGCGTAGGCCGTGCCCGTGGCATCGGTGCCATCGACACCAGCACCCTGCCCGCTGCCACCGCCATCGGTCGCGTCGACGGCGTGCGCGTGCTGCAGGTGTATTGGCTGGCCGCGCGTGAGGCCGGCACACCGCTGGAAAACCCGCGCCAGGTCAGCGCCTACCGTTATCCGCGCCAGTACGGCCGGCAATCACCGAGTTTCGCCCGTGCCATGCTGGCCGCCAACGGCAGTCGCCTGCCGCTGCTGCTGTCAGGCACCGCCAGCGTGGTCGGCCACGCCACCCTGCACGGCGACAGCACCCAGCGCCAGTTGCAGGAAACCTTCGCCAATTTCGAAGCCCTGATCGGCGCTGCACGTGCGCATCGGCCGGGTTTGCCAACCCAGTTCGGCGACGGCAGCCGGCTCAAGGTCTATGTACGCGATGCGGCCGAGATTGCCGAGGTGCGCGCAGCCCTGGCCGCGCATCTACCGCCACAGGTGCCGTATATCGTGCTGCATGCAGCGGTATGCCGACGCGACCTGCGGGTCGAGATCGACGGCGTCCACGACGCCTGATCGAACAAGCGCTGGTGAGCCATGTTCACCGGCATTACCTGCAGCGCGGCGTTTCAGTGCCCCAGCAAAGCCAGCACCGCGTCACGCGGTAGCTTGCCGGTATCGTTGCGTGGCAACACCGCCACCTTGCGCAGCGGCCGTGGCAGGAATACCGGGTCCATGAAGGCCCGCAGTTCGCGCAGGATCTCAGCCTCTTCACGCTCTGGCGCAACCACCAGCGCAGCGATGCGACCGACCGCATGACCAGGCTCGGGGGCCAGCTGCACCACCACTGCATCGACCACGCCCGGCACCGCCTGCAACTTGCGGGTCAGGTCGCCCAGCGAAGCGCGCTTGCCGGCAATTTCAAGCAGATCCGCGCGGCGGCCACGCAGCACGAAGCGATCACCTGGCAGCAGCTCCACCAGATCGGCCAGGTTCACCGGTGCCGGCAGATGCGCCGCATGCACGCGCGTGCCGTCCGGCTGCGGCTCCAGGCGCACGCCTGGCAGCAGGCTCCAGGCCGTCTCGCTGGCCGTGCGCCGGCGCGCGAAGATGCAGGTCTCGGTGGAGCCGAACATCTCGCGCACCTCGGTGGAAAACGCCTGTTCGGCAGCCGCCGCAAGTTCCTGCGACAGCGGCGCGGTGGCGGTGACGATACCGGCCAGCGGCGGCAAGCCCACACCTGATTCCACCAGCGCCTTGAGGTGCACCGGCGTGGTGATCAGCACGCGCGGCGCCTGCACCTGCTGCAGTGCCAGCACCACGTCCTGCGGAAAGAACGGACGCCCGGCCTGCAAGGTTGCCGGCGCCAGCAAGGGCAGCAGCACCGCCATCTCCATGCCGTACATGTGCTGCGACGGCACCGTCGCCACCAGCGCTGGCTGCGCATCACCCCACAGGCTTTGCAGCGCTTGCAGGTTCTGCGCGGTGCTGGCCAGGAACGAACCCCAGGTCTTGCTGTTGGCGCTGGGTGTGCCGGTGCTGCCGGACGTGAAGCCGATCGCCACCAGTTGATCGCTGGCCAGCTGCGGCAGATCGCCGTCCAGCTGCGGCAGCTCCGCGGGCAACACGAAGCTGTCCGCTGGCAACTGCTCGAGCGCGTCGTCGCTGATGCAATACGTCTGCGCATAGCGCTGCTGTACATCGGCGACGACGGCAGCTGCACGCGACGAAGGCAGCAGGTTCACCTGCCCGCGCAAGGCCACCGCGCAGAACGCCACCAGGAAGCGATAGCGGTCATCGCAGAGGTTGATCGCATGCTCGGCTGGTGGCAGCAACGCGGCCACGGCGCGCACATGTGCGAAGAAGGTCCGCAGATCGACCGAGCGACCCTCGCCTACCGCCAGCAGACGGTGCAGCTCACCGTTGGCCAATGGATGGTGGGAAGGGGGTGACAACTGCTCGGGAACAACCGACATGCGACTACAGCGACCTCGTTCGATGGATGGCCCATCATGACGCCAGCCACAACGGGGCGGCCAGCTTGGCCCTGCGGGGCCCGGCTGGCAAGCCGGGCCATGTCGCCACGGTTCAGTGATAGCCGGTTTCAGCCGTCACCTTGCCGCGGAACACCCGGTACGACCACACCGTATAGCCGAGGATCACCGGCAACAGCAGCACCAGCCCGACCATGCTGAAACCCAGCGAAGACGCCGGCGCAGCGGCCTGCCACAGGGTCAGGTGCGGCGGCAGCAGGTAGGGCCACATGCCCAGCACCAGGCCGACGAAACCGAGCACGAACAGCGCCAGGGTCAGCAGGAACGGCGGCAGGTCGCGGCGCGGATGCATGGCGCTGCGCCACAGCGCCACTGCCACGGCCAGGGTCAACAGCGGCACCGGCGACAGCCACCAGAAGTTGCCATCGCTGAACCAGCGCTCCATCACCCGCGACTGCAGGAACGGCAGCCAGGTACTGACCAGGCCCATGAACACGATCACCGCCACCATCAGCGGCCGCGTCAGCGAGCGTGCCAAGGCCTGCTCGCGACCTTCGGTCTTGAGGATCAGCCAGGTGCTGCCAAGCAGCGCATAGCCGGTGACCACCGCCACACCGGTCAGCATCGAGAACGGGCTGAACCAGCCGAACGCGCCGCCGCTGTACTGCCCGTCCTGCATCGGCAGCCCCTGTACCAGCGCGCCCAGGATCACCCCCTGCGCGAACGCCGCCAGCAGCGAGCCCATCGCGAACGAAACACTCCACAGCGCGCGCGAGCGATGCGCCTTGAAGCGGAACTCGAAGGCCACGCCGCGGAATACCAGGCCCATCACCAGCAGCAGCACCGGCAGGTACAGGCCCGACAGCAGCACCGCATAGGCCTTGGGAAACGCCGCCATCAGCCCAGCACCGCCGAGCACCAGCCAGGTTTCGTTGCCGTCCCAGATCGGCGCGGCGGTATTCATCATCACGTCGAGCTGCTGCTCGTCCTCGGCGAACGGCGCAAGGATGCCGATGCCGAGCACGAAGCCATCCAGCACCACGTACATCAGCACGCCGAAGCCAATCACCGCGAACCATGCCACCGGCAGCCAGGTTGTCATCTCCATGTCAGCGCTCCTCCAGCGGTTCGTTGACGCCGGACAGCGGCCGCGCCGGGGTATGCATGCCGTCATCGCGCGGCGGCAGGTCATGTCGCTTGGGCCCGCTGCGCATGATCTTGACCAGGTACCAGATGCCCCAGCCGAACACGAACAGATAACCGATCACATAGATGGCAAGCGACAGCACCGTCATCCACGCGCTCTGCGCGCCCACCGCATCGGCCGTGCGCAGCACGCCATACACCACCCACGGTTGCCGCCCCATTTCGGTGACGAACCAACCGGCCACCAACGCGACGAAGCCGCTCGGCAGCATCCAGTTCCAGCCACGCAACAGCCACTTCGACTGCAGCAGGCGTCCACGCCACAGCTGGAAGGCCGAAATCCACGCAACCAACAGCATCAACGAACCGATCCCGACCATGATGCGGAACGCATAGAACACCGGCACCACCGGCGGCCGCTCACTGGCCGGCACCGAGGTCAGCGGTGCGAAGGTACCGTCCGTGCTGTGGGTCAGGATCACGCTGCCGAGCTTGGGGATGGCAATCTCGTAATCGTTGCGCTCTTCCTTTTCATTCGGCACCGCGAACACCACCAGCGGCACGCCTTCGCCAGGCTTGCTTTCATGCCAGTGCGCTTCCATCGCCGCGATCTTCATTGGCTGGTGCTCCAGCGTATTCAAACCATGCATGTCACCAACGAATATCTGCACCGGCACAGTCAAAGCAGCAAAGGCGACGGCTGCCACCAGCATCTTGCGGCCGGCTTCCACATGCACGCCGCGACGCAGGTACCAGGCACCAACACCGCCAATGACAAAGCACGTAGTAATGAACGACCCCAGCGCCATATGCGCCAAGCGATATGGGAACGACGGGTTGAACACGATCTGCCACCAGTCCTGCGGATGCACGATGCCGTCGACCAGCGTGTAACCCGCCGGCGTGTGCAGCCAGCTGTTGGAAGACAGTATCCAGAAGGTAGAAAACAGCGTGCCCAAGGCCACCATGCAGGTGGAGAAGAAGTGCAGGCGCGGCGAGACCTTTTCCCAGCCGAACAACATCACGCCGAGGAAACTGGCCTCCAGGAAGAACGCGGTCAGCACTTCGTAGGTAAGCAATGGCCCGATCACCGTGCCGGCCACTTCACTCAGGCGCGGCCAGTTGGTGCCGAACTGGAAGGCCATGACGATGCCGCTGACCACACCCATGCCGAAGGACACGGCGAAGATCTTCTGCCAGAAGAAAAACAGCTCGCGCCAGACCGGGTTGCGGGTGCGCAGCCAACGCCATTCGACGAAGGCCAACCAGCTGGCCGTGCCGATGGTGAAGGCTGGGAACAACACATGAAAACTCACCACGAATCCGAACTGGATCCGGGACAACAGCAGCGCTTCCACGGCCGCTTCTCCGCAACATTTTTAATTGGGGCGATTCTGGTCCGGTATTGGTTAAGAGCGGATGTGACCGGATGTCGCACTGCGTCAAAAAGTCGCAGCGGCTGTAGCCCCCTCCCTTTTGTCGAAGACAAAGGGGAGGGTTGGGGAGGGGTCGGCTTTGCCCCCTCCTTTTGGCACAGCCAAGGGGAGGGCTGGGGAGGGGTCAGCTTTGCCCCCTCCCTTTGGCGCAGCCAAGGGGAGGGCTGGGGAGGGGTGCGCTTTTGCCTTTGGCTCTACAGCACCAGCTCAAAGCCAGAAAAGCAAAACCCAAAGCCCCCCTCCCCAACCCTCCCCTGCGCCCATGGCGCAAGGGAGGGAGCAAGGCAACAAACATTGCCGATTCCGGCAGCTCACCCGCCGAACCCTGCCTCCATGACCTGTGGCCCAGCCCGCCGCGCGGGCCTGCTGCTACCCTTGCCCGGTTCTCTACACCGGTGCCGAATGATGCCCAAGCTGCTGCCCCTGTCCCTGCTGTTGTTGACCGCTTTCGGCAACGCCCATGCCGCACCCACGCCGATCACCATCGAGCAGGCCATGGCCAACCCGGACTGGATCGGGCCGCCGGTGGAATCGGCCTGGTGGTCGTGGAATGGCCAGCAGGTCGAGTACACGCTCAAGCGCCAGGGCAGCGCGGTGCGCGACAGCTTCCGCCTGCCAGTCAGTGGCGGTGTCGGTCAGCAGGTCGCCGATGACCAGCGCGGCACCCTCGATGCCGCCGACCGCGTCTATGACAGCAGCCGCCAGCGCATGGCCTTCGTCCGCAACGGCGACGTGTTCGTACGCGACCTGCGCAACGGCACGCTGACCCAGCTGACCCGCAGCAACGAGCGCGCCGGTGGCGTCAATTTCGCCAGCGACGGCGGCGTGATCTGGGAAGTTGGCAACAACTGGTTCCACTGGAATCCACGCAACAACGTCACCAGCCAGGTCGCCCAGCTCAAGGCCGACAAGAACCCGGCCGACGCGCCCAAGGCCGACGTGCTGCGCGACCAGCAGATGCGCACCCTGTCCACCCTGCGCACCGATCGCGCCCAGCGCGAGGAACTGCGCGAGCAGGGCGAGCGTTGGCGCCAGGCCGACCCGACCCGTGCGCCGGCACCGATCTTCCTCGGCGCCGATGTCGAGATCGTCGACAGCGCGCTGTCGCCCGATGCCCGCCACCTGATCGTGGTCACCAAGCCCAAGGGCTACGACGAAGGCCGTGGCGGCAAGATGCCGCTGTACGTGACCGAGTCCGGTTACGAAGAAGCCGAAGACACCCGCACCCGCGTTGGCCGCAACAATCCCGAGCCGCATGCGTTCTGGCTGGCCGATGCAGTCACCGGCAAGGTCGAAGCGCTGTCGCTGGACAACCTGCCCGGCATCGCCACCGATCCGCTGGCCGAGCTGCGCCGCAAGGCCGGCAAGGACGCGCTGAAGGGCAACCGTCCGCTGGAACTGATGAGCGACTTCATGGGCGGCGGCATCCGCTGGAATGCCGACGGCAGCCAGGCCGCGCTGATGCTGCGTGCCAACGACAACAAGGACCGCTGGATCGCCACCACCAGCGCCAGCAGCGCACGCCTGGAAAACCGTCACCGCCTGACCGACGGCGGCTGGATCAACTGGGGCTTCAACGATTACGGCTGGATGCCGGACGGCCGCACCCTGTGGCTGCTGTCCGAGGAATCCGGCTATTCGCACTTGTACACGCAGACCGGCAGCGCCAAGCCCAAGGCCATCACTTCCGGCAACTGGGAAACCTCGGCGCCGGTGGTCAGCGCCGACGGCAACAGCTTCTACTTCGTCTGCAACCAGAAGTGGCCGGGCGATTACGAAGTCTGCAACGTCAACGCCAACGGCGGTGCCGTGCGTGAAGTGACCGCGCTCGATGGCGTGGAGGATTTCAGCCTGTCGCCGGATGGCCAGCAGCTGCTGGTGCGCTACTCCGCACCATATCTGCCGGCACAGGTCGCCGTGCTGCCGGTCAGCGGCGGCGAAGCACGCAAGCTCACCGATACCCGCAGCGCCGAATTCAAGGCACGCGAGTGGGTGCAGCCGCAGATGGTGCAGGTGCCGTCCAAGCACGGCGCCGGCCACGTCTGGGCCAAGTACTACGGCCCGGACAAGCTCGAGCCGGGCAAGCAATACCCGATCGCCATGTTCGTGCACGGTGCCGGCTACCTGCAGAACGTGCATGCACGTTATTCCAACTACTTCCGCGAGCAGATGTTCCACAACCTGCTGGTGCAGAAGGGTTACATCGTGCTGGACATGGATTACCGCGGCAGCGAAGGCTATGGCCGCAACTGGCGTACCGCCATCTACCGCAACATGGGCCACCCGGAGTTGGAAGACTATCTGGACGGCCTGGACTGGCTGGTCGAAACCAAGCAGGGCGACCGCGACCGCGCCGGCATCTACGGCGGCTCGTATGGTGGCTTCATGACCTACATGGCGCTGTTCCGCTCGCCGGGCACGTTCAAGGCCGGTGCCGCGCTGCGCCCGGTTGGCGACTGGCACCAGTACAACCACGCCTACACCGCCAACATCCTCAACACCCCGGACATCGATCCGGAGGCCTACCGCATCTCCTCGCCGATCGAGTATGCCGAAGGCCTGCAGGACAACCTGCTGATCGCGCACGGCATGATGGATGACAACGTGTTCTTCCAGGACTCGGTCAACATGACGCAGAAGCTGATCGAGCTGCACAAGGACAACTGGTCGATCGCGCCCTACCCGTTGGAGCGCCACGGCTATACGCGTGCCGACTCCTGGCTTGACCAGTACAAGCGCATCCTCAAGCTGTTCGAGCAGGAACTGAAGTAAGCATCAACAAGGGCGCCGCTAGGCGCCCTTGTTGTTTGTGGGTGTTGGATGTTGTTTGCGTACCGCGAAGAGCACCCTCCCCAACCCTCCCCTGCGCTGCACGCAAGGGAGGGGGCCGCTGTGCTCCCTCCCTTTGGCGCAGCCAAGGGGAGGGCTGGGGAGGGGTGCTCTTGCTCTTGCTCTTGATCTTGATCCCGCTCCTGCCTACGCAGCACCCACCACCACCCAAGCCTCCAGTACCATTCCCCTCACGGAGCACTATTCGCAGGAAGCACATGTTCACCGCAGAAAACCCCATCCGCATCGTCACCGCCGTCATCCTCGATCCGCAGCAACGCGTGCTGGTCGTGCGCAAACATGGCTCGGATACCTTCATCCAACCCGGCGGCAAACGCGAATTCGGTGAGGACGCACTGCAGACACTTGCGCGTGAGCTCCTCGAAGAGCTCGGTGTTCACGTCGACGACAGCAGTGCAGTGGCACTTGGCAGCTTCGAAGACATTGCCGTCAACGAACCCGGACGCCGTGTGCAGGGCGAATCCTTCCTGGTAAGCATCACCGGCGTGCCGCAGGTGCAGGCGGAGATTGCCGAGCTGAAATGGATCCCGCTGCAGCCACCGCACGGCGTGAAGCTGGCGCCGCTGAGTGCGCTGCATGTATTGCCTGCAGCGTGCGCCGCGTTGTCCTCCTCGAAGAAAGCCGACTGACCCCTGCAACGATCCACCAGAACATCCGTAGCGAGCCACCGTGAATCCCCCACAGTTCCCACCAATCCCGGCCCCGCCCTCCGCAGCGGCCTCGTTCATCGCCGTCACCGCCAAGCTCTCGCTGGTAATGGCTGCGCTGGCCATTGTCTGGAGCCTGCTGCAACTGCTGGCAGTGGTCCTGATCGGCCGCCTGGGCATCCTGCAGGCCATGCAGAACGAAGGCCTGCCGGTGACGCCGGGCATGCTCTGGCTCGGTGAACACGCACTCTCGCTGAGCGTGCTTGGCCTGCTGCTGTCGATCGCGTTCCTCGCGGTGTCGTGGGCATTGCTCAGGCACCGCGAATGGGGCCGGATCGGCTTCATCGTCTTCCTGGTGCTGGTGGCCTTGGCCAACTTTGCCTCCCTGCCACTGATCCACGGCATGTTTGAAGCCATGCAGGCAATGGTGCCTGCCGACTTCCTCAATTCTCCAGAAGGCCTGGAAATGCGCGTGCAACTACGCGTTGGCCTGTGGACCTCGCTGATCACTGGCGGCGTTGCCGCCCTGGCACTGGCCGGGCTGCATGCGTGGCTGGTGATCAAGCTGAGTCGCCCTGACGTTCGCGCCCTGTTTCGTTGAGTCCCCCGGAGTTTGCATGTCCTTCCCACGTTTCCTCTCCGCCCTCGCCGGCGGCCTGCTCGCGCTGAGTGCGCTGCCGGCCGCCGCCGCTACCCTGGGCTGCGGCAGCTATATCGCTGAAGAGGGGTCGGCCCGCTTCGTGGTTCAAAGCAGCAGCCAGGCCACGATGCGTTATGAAGGTCTGGCGCCTACCCAATATGTAATCCGCCAGCAGGGCGACACCCTGCATGCCGCCGATGTATCCAATGGCTTCAGCACCGAGTACAGCCTCAGCCGTGACGGCAAGCGCATCACCGGCAGCTTGGGGGACTACGTGCTGGACACCAGCAGTAGCTGCAAGACAGCGCCTACGCCGGCCGTAGGCAGCTGCCGTGCCGATATCGACAGCTGCATCGAGAATGCCAGCGCGGCAACGCCGCCGCAGCTGCGCCAGTGGTGCCAGGAAGACCTGCCCTTCGCCTGCGAGCGCCTGCTGTCCAGCTACCGCGATGAGGCCCAGGCCGCACAACAGGCCGCAACGCCGGACCCGGATCTGGAAGAGCCTGCGGTCTGCAAGGAAGGCAATCCGCAGTACAACGAAGCGGCCTGCCTGGCAGCCGCCAAGGAAGTCCTCGGCATCGCCATGGCCAAGGCGCTGGCCGGCGCCTTGAGCAGCAACACCGCGGTCCTGCCCGAACCGCGTTTGAACGAATTGCTGCAGCTGTGCCGCAGCCACCCGGACGCAGGCTTCTGCAGCGAAGTCGCCGATGCGCATTGGGATGCCGGGCGCTACCTGCCCGCGCGCGATGCGCTGCAGCTGGCCTGCAAGGCCGGCGCCGACGAGATGACCTGCAAGCGCGCACAAGCGCTGGCTGCACTGAGCGCTGCCGGTGTTGACGTCGGCCCCGCCAGCAGCCTGCCCTGCGGCGACTACAAGGCCAGCACTGGCCTGATGGATGCGCTCGGTTTCGGCAACGATGGCCTGGTCACGATGGGCATGGGCAGCGAGCTGCGCGCACGCCTGCAGGATGGCGCCATCCATATCCGCCACGACAAGGGTGGCGACTTCGTGCTCAAGCCGCTGCGCAACGGCGGCCTGCTCGGCATCGACAGCTGGAGCCGCTATGCCGTTTACCAACGCACTGGCGGCAGCAGCCAGTGCAGCGCGCCCAAGGTATTCGTCGAACTGCCGCTGCCGCAGGATTGCCCTGTGGGCAGTGATCCGCAGGCCTGCTGCGACAGTGGCAAGCTGCAGGGCTGCAATACCCTAGGCCATCGCCATGCGCTGGCCGGCGACTGGCAGGCCTCTGCGCCGGCATACCAGAAGCTGTGCCAGGCCGGTGTGCGCGTTGGCTGCGAGAACCTGCGCGGCGTCTACGAGAACACCGGCGACGAAGACATCCCCGGCAAACTGCTGTCCATCTGCAAGCGCGACGGCAAGGGCACCCATGTGGCCTGCGATGTCTACGAGACCACCAACTGGGCAATGGCCGGCCTGGGTGCGCAGCTGATGCGTGCCGCCGAAGACCTCGACAACGAAGAAGACGCCGACGCACCGGCGACGCCCAGCAAGGGCAAATCGCTGCGCAAGTAAGGCAGGAGGCGCAGGCCGCGGCCGCGGCCGGCCCGACCGTACGGACAATCACGCATTCGACAGCCGCCGCGTCTATATGCCCGGCCTGCAGGCCCGCCTCGGCGCCCCCCTCGAGCAGGCCGC
>NZ_JBXFWF010000043.1:0-41109 GCF_056854515.1 Stenotrophomonas sp. STEN063 | reverse complement strand
CCCCCCCCCCGCCCCGGCCCGCGGCGCCGGGTGTCCGACTCCCACTATATAATCAGCTCCCCGCCCGGGCCCCCCTCGCCCCCCCACTACAGCCCCCCTCTCCCGAGGGGAGAGGGGCTAAAGGTCAAGCGATCAGCGATCGCTCTTCATGTATTGCAGGAACGGGTCGTTCTTGTCGAGCACGATCACGCCGTTGCCGTCGGTCATCGAGGCGCGGTAGGCCTCCAGGCTGCGGTAGAAGGCGTAGAACGACGGGTCAGCCGAACCGGCCTTGCCGTAGATCGACGCGGCCTGGGCATCGCCCTCACCGCGCAGCTGCTGCGCATCACGTTCGGCTTCGGCCACGATCACGGTGCTTTCGCGGTCGGCCTGGGCGCGGATGGTCAGCGACTGCTCCTCACCCTCGGCGCGCAGCTTGGCGGCCTCCTGCTTACGCTGGGCGCGCATGCGCTCGTAGACGTCGGCAATCACCTGGCTGTCGGTCGGCAGGTCGATCTGCTTGATGCGCAGGTCGATGATCTCCATGCCCAAGGCAGCAATCGCCTCGTTGATCGACTTCAGCTGACCGGCAATCAACTCGCCACGGTCACCGGACACCAGTGCCTGCAAGGTGCGCGAGTTGATCTGGTTACGCAGCGAGTCGGTGATGATCGGTGCGAGGCGGGCGTTGACGATCTTGCTGTCGCCGCCGGTGGCGCGGTAGTAGGCGCGCACGTCGGAGATCCGGCCAATGGCGAAGAAGTCGACGCTGACGTCCTTCTGCTCGGCAGTGAAGTAACGCGCCGGGGCGGTGTCCAGCACCTGGAAGCGACGGTCGAACACGCGCACGGTTTCAACCAGCGGCACCTTGAAGTGCAGGCCAGGCTTGATGTCGGCACGCACCACCTTGCCCAGGTTGAGCACCATGGCGGTCTGGTCTTCGCGAACCACATAGACCGAACCCAACAGGCCCAGCAACACCGCGACGAGTACGCCGATAACGACTGAATTTTTCATCGGCCGGCCTCCTCACGCGATGCCGAGCGCGAGACCGAACGGTCCGCGTTGCGAATACTGTCGGTCGCTGCCGGCAAGGCCGGTGCCACCATTTCCGGAGTCAGCTGCGGGGCGTTGCCGGTCTTGCTGGCATCGGCCGGCATCGGCACGTAGATCAGCTGGCGGCCGTCACCACCGATGACCTTGCGGTTCTCGGCCAGCACCTGCTGCACGGTTTCCAGCCACAGGCGCTTGCGGGTGACTTCCGGCGCGTTCTTGTACTCCCCCTGCAACAGGGTGAAGCGGCGGGCGTCACCTTCGGCGCGGGCGACGATGGCCTGCTTGTAGCCTTCGGCGGTGGTACGGGCACGCGAGGCCTGGCCGCGCGCTTCGGGTACAACCTTGGCGGCGTAAGCCTGGGCTTCGTTGATCAAACGCTCCTTGACCTGCTGGGCACCGTTGACCTCGTCGAAGGCCGGCTTCACTTCTTCCGGCGGACGCGCATCGGGCAGGGTCAGGCCGGTCACACTGAGGCCGGTCTTGTAGGTCTTCAGCGAGGCCTGCAGGCGCTGCTCGGCGACCACGGCCAGCGGGCCACGGTTGTTCAGCACGGTATTCAGGTCGGCGCGGCCGACCTGCTCACGCACGGCGCTCTGCGCGGACTGTTCCAGCATCTGGTCGGCATCAACCGTACCGAACAGGTACTCGCGCGGGTCGTCCACGCGGTACTGCACGTTGACCGACACATTGACGATGTTCTCGTCCCGGGTCAGCACCGGCACGTTGCTGCTGAAAGTCTTGATCTGGGTCGCATTGACCTTGACCACCGATTCCAGCGGCCACGGCAGCTTGAAGTTGGGGCCCGGCTGCAGGATGCGCGAGTACTCGCCGAAGCGCAGGACCACACCGCGCTGCTGTTCGCCGATCAGCTGGAAGCTGGAGAACAACAACAGCAGAGCCAACGCGACCAGCACCCAGCGCCAGATACCGCCATCAAACAGGTCGCGCAGCGGTCCGGGCAGTCCACCACCCCAACCTCCGCCATTGCCGCCACGTGGCGTACGCGGCGCGCGGTTGTTGTCCGCACCACCACCGCTGTTGCCGCCGGGTGTATTCCAGGCCATGCATGCTCCATCTGTAAGGGCCAGGCTGCGGGGGCTCCCGCCGAGGACCTGACCATCTATCGAATCCCGATTCTAACAAGGCAGACTCTGAACAGGTTCGGGGCTACCTGAACGGAACGTTTTGCCCGCCAATCAGCTAGTCAGGCAGCTGATCCAGCGGTGCGAGCCCCAGCCAAGACGGGCCCCGCGGTATCCGTGCAGGCCCCTCCCGGCACCTGCTCTAAATAGGAATAAGGGCAGACCCGCCTTTTCACAACAGTTATGGTTGCACTCCCCCGTTCCGACGCAGGCCTACCGATGTCCCCTACCGCCCCGTTCACCGCCTTCCGCATCCACAACGACGACGCGGGCTACCGCAGCGGTCCTGAACAAGTGGACCTGGACCAGCTGAGCCCGGGCGAGGTGGTGATCCGCGCCCGCTGGTCGTCGGTCAATTACAAGGACGCGCTGGCCGGTACCGGCAAGGGCAAGATCCTGCGCCGCTTCCCGCTGGTCGGCGGTATCGACGTGGCCGGCGAGGTTGTCGCCTCCAGCGACCCGGTCTTCCGTGAAGGCGACCAGGTGCTGACCACCGGCTGCGGCCTGAGCGAAACCCGTGACGGCGGCTACAGCCAGTACGTGCGCCTGGAATCCAGGTGGGTGATCCCGCTGCCGGCACAGCTCAGCCTGCGCGAGGCCATGGTGCTGGGCACGGCCGGTTTCACCGCCGCACTGGCACTGCTGCGCATGACCGACAACCGGCAGACGCCTGCCCATGGCCCGCTGGCCGTCACCGGTGCCACCGGCGGCGTCGGCTCGCTGGCGGTGGACATCTTCAGCCAGGCTGGCTACGAGGTGCATGCCATCAGCGGCAAGGCCGAGGCGGCCGACTACCTGACCGCGATCGGTGCCAGCCAGATCCTCGGCCGCGATGCGCTGGCCACCACCCGGCCCATGGAATCAGCCCGCTTCGGCGGCGGCCTGGACAATGTCGGCGGCAGCATGCTGACCAGCCTGCTGGCGCAGACCAGCCCTTATGGCAACGTGGCATCGGCCGGCTTGGCCGCCTCCGGCGAGCTGGACATGACAGTGATGCCCTTCATCATCCGCGGCGTCTCCCTGCTCGGCGTGGCTTCGGCCGGAACTGCCCGCGACATCCGCGAGCAGGTCTGGCAGCGCCTGGGCAGCGACTGGAAGCCGCGTCACCTGGACCGCATCTGTACCCGCGAAGTGGGCCTGGATGGCCTGCCCGAGGTGTTCGCCACGATGCTGGAAGGCAAATCCTTCGGCCGTACCGTCGTAAGAATTGATTGACGGCAGTCACATGAACTTCCCCGGCGTGAAGGCAGCGACTTCACGCCGGCGGCGCGCCAGCACTACACTGCCGCTACTACTTGGGGAAAAACATGGCGCGTATCCTGATCGTCGACGATTCACCATCGCAGTTGATGGGCATCCAGCGCATTGTGGAAAAGCTGGGGCATGAGATTTTCACCGCAACTGATGGCGCCTCTGGGGTGGAGGTTGCCAAGCAGGTGCTGCCGGACCTGGTGCTGATGGACGTGGTGATGCCGAACCTCAACGGGTTCCAGGCAACGCGCACGCTCAAGCGCGAGGCGACCACGCAGCACATCCCGGTGATCCTGGTGACCACCAAGGATCAGGACACTGATCGCTTGTGGGGCATGCGCCAGGGGGCGAAGGCGTACATCACCAAACCGTTTACCGAAGACGACCTGTCGGCGGTGATCGCGCAGGTGTTCAGTGCCGAGGCGCCGCCGGTTGGGTGAGATGGCTTTCTTGGGGAAAGCTTTTTGAAAGGCGGGCTTTGCCCGCCTTTCTTGTTTTTGGGTGTTGGGTTTGCGTTGGGTTTGCTTTGGGTTTGCTAGCTAGAAGCTTCCCCTCACCCCAACCCCTCTCCCGCAGGCGGGAGAGGGGCTCGGATTGCTTGCGCTCGTAGTGCACTGGCAGCCCCGCATTGCTAGCCCCTCTCCCGCGTGCGGGAGAGGGGTTGGGGTGAGGGGAAGCTCCTGGCCAAAAATCCCAGCCAAAGAAAAAAGAAAAGCGGGCAAAGCCCGCTTCTCTTCAGCTGCAACAGCGCGAACCAAGCCGCGCTCAGTCCTCGCCAAACGCCTTGGCCAGGTCCTTGTACGCCTTGCGCTGGGCTTCGTTGCTCGCTACCGGCGCAATCACTTCCAGCTCCACGATCTGGTCACCATCCGGGCTGCCGGGCAAGCCTCGACCGCGCAGGCGCAGCTTGCGGCCGCTGTCCGAATCGGCCGGCACCTTCAGCTCCACCGCGCCACCCAACGTCGGCACGCTGATGCTGGTACCCAAGGCGGCCTGCCAGGGCGTCACCTGCAGCGTGTAAAGAATATTGCGGCCATCCACCTCGAACTGCGGATGCGAGGCGTACTCCACCTCCAGCATCAGGTTGCCGCCGCCACTGCCCTGCCCGCTCAGGCGGATCACCTGGCCCGGGCGGATGCCCTTGGGGACGCGCACGTCGAGCTGGCGACCGTCCACGGTGATGCGCAGGCTGTCGCCACTGTAAGCAGCCTCCAGCGGTACCGACAGCTTGGCGCGGGTATCGCGCATCGGCTGCGGGCCGGCACCACCGAAACCCGGGCCCGGGCGACGTCCACCGGCACCTGCGCCACCGCGCTGACGGGCAAACAGGCTCTCGAAGAAATCGCTGAAGCCGCCATTGGCGTTGCCACCGCCGAACACTTCCTCGAAATCAAAGCCCTGCCCGCCGCCAAAGCCCGGCGGTGCATTGAATTCCTCGCCAGGGCGATAGCCCTGCGCGCGCAGCTGGTCATAGGCCTTGCGCTTGGCTGGATCGCGCAGCGCCTCATAAGCCTCATTGACCGCCTTGAATTTCTCCTCAGCGCCGGCTTCCTTGCTTACGTCCGGGTGGTACTTGCGCGCCAACCGACGGTAGGCCGTCTTGATCTCGGCATCACCGGCGCTGGGTTCAACCCCAAGCGTGGCGTAGTAATCCTTGAATTCCATCCTCACACCTCTGAAAAAAAGCTGGCCCGACACCTTGCGGCAACGGGCCATCGTGCAATCGGCAAGCACCGTGGCCCCATTCTACCGGGCCACGGTGCCTGCGCAGGTGGAAGTTCGCTCACGCCGTCAGGCGCTGGGCTGGCCCTGCACCACCTGGATGCGGCGCGGTGCCGCCTCGCTGCGCTTGGGAATGCGCACTTCCAATACGCCATTGTGGCTATGGGCCACGATGCCCTCGGCATCGGCGCTGTCAGGCAGCACGAAACGGCGGTTGAAGGCACCCTGGGCGCGTTCACTGCGGGTCAGACGCTGGCCTTCAGCCAGCTCAGGCGCGCTGCGCTGGCCGCTGATGGTCAACACGCCCTTTTCCATCTGCACGTCGATGCTGGAAGCATCCACGCCGGGCAGGTCTGCCGAAACAACGAACCGGCCAGTTTCCTCGCGGATATCGACCGCAGGCACCCAGGCTGACGCGCTGCTGTTGGTGACGGTTTCAAGCAATGGCGACAACAACTGATGAATCTCGGACTGGGTCGGCCACTGGCGGTAACGTACGATGCTCATGATGTCCTCCTGCAAGATATGGGGACTGGCATGCCGGAATGGCGCTGCCTTTCCCATGCACACGACGTATTGTGTGAAGACCGCCTTTTCAAGCTGTTGACGCGGTGCTTCCACCGTCTCTTTAAACTTCAATTCAGCCTAGGAGTCCTGCATGTCCATCAACGTTGGCGACCGCATCCCTGAAGTCACTCTCAAGCGTCTGCGCGAAGGGCTGGAAACGATCGACACCCACGCATTGTTCGATGGCCGCAAGGCGGTGCTGTTCGCCGTGCCCGGCGCATTCACCCCGACCTGCTCGGCCCGCCACCTGCCCGGTTATGTCGAGCATTTCGAGGATTTCCGTAACCGCGGTATTGAAGTGTTCTGCATGGCGGTCAACGACCCGTTCGTGATGCAGGCCTGGGCCAAGAGCCAATCAGTGCCCGATGGATTGCAGATGCTGTCCGACGGCAATGGCGATTTCACCCGCGCACTGGGCCTGGAAATGGATGCCAGCGCGTCCGGCATGGGCATCCGTTCGCGTCGTTTTGCGCTGTACATCGAGAACGGCGTGGTCCGCGCAACCTACATCGAACAGCCGGGACAATTCGAGGTATCCGGGGCCGAGCATGTGCTCGCCCATCTCCCCACCTAGGGGTTCAATAGAAGGAAAGGCCAGCCATGAGCAAGCAGCCCGCCGCCAAGTCGACAAAAACAACGCAGTTGGCAGGAATCACTGATCGAAAAACCCTGCGCGCCAACGCGCGCAAGAGCATCGAGGATGGCGCGGTCACGCCCACCTACAGTGCCAACCGCCCAGCGGTGATCAAACTGCTCAACGACGCGCTGGCCACCGAATGGGTGTGCGTGCTGCGCTATTACCGGCATTACTACATGGCCAAGGGCATGCTGGCCGACTCGGTCAAGGCCGAGTTCCTTGAACACGCGCAGCAGGAGCAGACACATGCCGCCCTGCTATCCGAACGCATCGTGCAACTGGGCGGCGAACCCGACCTCAATCCGGACACCCTCACCGCCCGCGCGCACGCCGAATACAAGGAAGGCGGCAATCTGCGCGACATGGTGCGCGAGAACCTGATCGCCGAGCGCACCGCCATCGACAGCTATCGCGAGATGATCAACTTCATCGGCGACAAGGACACCACCACCAAGCGCATCCTGGAGCAGATATTGGCGCAGGAAGAGGAGCATGCCGACGATTTCGCCGACATGCTGGAAGGCTGGATAGGCGAGTAAGCCGGAGATGTGGTAGAGCCGAGCCATGCTCGGCTGGAGCGTTACCGACAAACCCATGTTGTAGGAGCGGTGTAAGCCGCGAAGCTGACACCAATGAAATTGCTGGGATCTCTGCAGCTTGATTCATTTGTTGCTTCGCGGCTTACGCCGTTCCTACAAGCGGGCGGTATTGCTTGCAACGCCCCTTGCCGAGCATGGCTCGGCACTACAGGGCATTGCTGGGAAAGCCCCTGCCGAGCATGGCTCGGCACTACATTGCGCTTCTCAGTTCACTACGCGGAAGCGGACGCGCGTCCATGTGCCGTCGGCGGCCAGCGCCGTCAGGGTGTGTTCGCCGGCATCGTTGAAGTCGCGGGTGAAGGTGCGCGCGCCTTGTGTCTGCGCTATCCAGCGGCCGTCGAGCAGCCATTCAATCGTTGCTTCGCTGCCCAGCGCGCGCAGCTGCAGGCGCGGGCCATGCTGTGCACCCGGCGGGCGCGCCAGCGTGGCCAGGTCATTCAAGCCATCGATATGCAGTACGCCATCGGACTGCCGCCCGTCATCGGTACAGTCCGCTGCCAAAGGCGGCAGGCTTTGCGCCTGCCGTTGCGCCACGGTCAGCCAAGGCGACGCCATCGCTGGCCAGCGCGCGATCTCGCGATCCTCGACCCGTGGATGGCCTTCGCAACCGGGCGACAGCCGCTGGCCCGTCGTTGCATCCACCTGGTAGCGCATGCGCCCGGATTGCCAGAACCTTGCCTCGCGCTCAGGGAAGCTTGGCGGCACCACGCCGTCCAGCACCCAGGCAGGGAAGCGGCGTTGGCACATCGCAGGCGGGGTCTGCTCGGCGGCAATGCCCAACGGCCAGCAGATCTCGACCTCGCTGACGCTATCCGGCCGTGCCCGCACGGCATTGTCACCGGCCTGGCGCGGCAGGCTGTCGATCACCTCGAACATCAGCGGCAAGGCCGTCACCGCGCCGTACTGCCCCGGCAACGGCGTGCCATCCGGACGACCGACCCAGACGCCGACGGTATAGGAGCGAGTGCTGCCGATTGCCCAGGCGTCGCGGTAGCCGTAGCTGGTACCGGTCTTCCATGCCACGCGCGGGCGGTTGCCAGTATCGAAGGTACCCACGCCATAGCCCGGGCGCGGATTGGATTCGAGCACATCGCGCACGATCCACGCGGCACCCGGCGATACCAGCCTACGCTCGATGCGTGGGTCGTTGGGCGTGTAGCGCACGCGACCGGCGATACCTTCCCGGTTGAGCGCGGAGAACGCACCGACCAGATCCTCCAGGCGTGCCCCGGTACCACCGAGTATCAACGCAAGGCTGGGCTGCGTGCCATGCGGAAAACGCAGATTGATGCCGGCATTGCCCAACCGTGCAGCGAACCGCGATGGACCAACCCTGTCCAGCAGATCCACCGACGGCACGTTCAAGGACAAACGCAACGCCGTTGCCGCACCAACCGGCCCGTTGAAAGCCGCATCGAAATTACCGGGACGGTAGCCACCAAAACTCTGCGGCGCATCGACGATCAGGCTTTCCGAATGGATCAGCCCATCGTCCAGCGCCATGCCATACAGGAACGGCTTGAGCGTTGAACCCGGCGAACGCCACGCCTGCACCATGTCCACATGACCAAGCCGCGCCTTGTCGGCAAAGGTGACCGAACCGACATAGGCGCGTGCTTCCAGCGTGTTGTTGTCCATCACCAGCAGCGCAGCCGAGGTGCGTTCCGGCAGTTGTGAGAAGTACGAGGAAACACGCTCTTCCAGCGTGCGTTGCAGACCGCTGTCGATCGTGGTTTTGATCTGCGGCACACGCGGATAGGCGCTGCGCATGCGTTGCGCCAGCAAGGCGGCATGCAAAGGCTGTTGCAGCGAACGCGCCACCACCGGCTCGATGCGCGCGTCGGCGACATCATCGGCCGACCACACTTTGAGCTCGGCCATGCGTGCCAGCACCTTGTCGCGGGCGCGCTGCGCGGCTTCCGGGTGCCGATCAGGACGCAGCCGGCTCGGCGACTGCGGCAACACCGCCAGCAACGCGGCCTCGGCCTGCGACAGATGCGTGGCCGACTTGCCGAGATAGGCCCAACTCGCCGCTTCCACACCTTCGATGGTGCCACCGTAAGGCGCGCGTTCCAGGTACAGGTCGAGGATCTGTGTCTTGCTCAGGTGCACTTCCAGCTGCAGCGCACGCAGCAGCTGTTTGAGTTTGCCCCAGGGCGTGCGCGTATGCGGATCGAGGATGCGCGCGACCTGCATGGTCAGGGTTGAGCCACCGGAGACGATGCGTCGCTCCAGCAGCATCTGCTTGCCGGCGCGCGCCAGCGCCCACGGGTTGATGCCGGGATGGCGCCAGAACCAGCGGTCCTCGTAGGTCAGCAAAGCCTGCAGGTACAGCGGCGAGATGGTCTTTGCATCGGCCGGGTAACGCCACACGCCTTCTGCATCCGCGAAGGCACGCAGCGGTGTGCCGTCGCGCGCGACCACCAGCGTGCTGGTGTCGCGTGATTTCGGCAGCGGCAACGGAAATGCCAGGTCCAGCACCAGCAACAAGGTCAGCAGGGCGGCAAGCGCCCAGCGCAGGTTGCGGAGCGTAAGGACGGCGCGCACGCGGGTGGCAATCTGTTTCAGCCGGGAGGCGCGCGTTTTCAATGGGGATGATTCTTCAGACATTGCCTGTGGAGCTGGGGCGGAACGGCTTGGCCGCGGAAGAGCTTACCCCTCCCCAGCCCTCCCCTTGCCTTCGGCAAAGGGAGGGAGCAGGAGCCGACTACGGCTGCACCACCGTGATGGTGCTGGGGTTGGAGCGGCCCACGCCGCGCATGTCGGGACGGTACATGTCCTCGGCCAGCGGCGGCGGCACCATGTACGTGCCCGGGGTGACCGCACGCACCAGATAGAACACGTGCGCTGTGCTGCCACGCGACAGCTTCAAGGCGGCCACATAGCGGTCGTCGCGGAACTCCTCGTGCTTGACGTCGGCAGCGCTGGAGCGGTCACTCACCTTGACCTCGCCCACCACCACGTCGGCCCACTGCTTGGCATCGCCGAGGTTGAAGTTCTCGATTTCCAGGCCGGCCGGCAACAGGTCGGTGAGCAAGGCATCGGGCATGTTCGTGTTGGAAGTGACGCTGAGGCGCACGATCAGGGCCTCGCCTTCCTTCAACGGGCGCGGCGTCCACGGCTTGCCGTCGGTGCCGAACCAGGAGCGCTCGATGCCGATCACGCTGTTGTCCGGTGCCGGTGGCTGACGCGGAATGCCGGCAACGTCGAGGCTGGCGAACATCGGCGCCTCGCCCTGCGGCGAGAACCGCACGCCCTGCGCCAGCTGCGCCATGTCGAACACGCGACCAAAGGCCTTGCGTGCACTGATGTCCTCAACCTTGTCGCCAACCGCCAGTTCGCCGGACACCAGCTTCTTCTGGTTGGCCATCAAGGCCTTGCCCAGGCGCGCCAGTGCCACCTGTTCCTGCGTGCTCAGCCACATCAGGCCACTGCCACGACGCACGTCCAGCGTGCGTCCCAGATCGATCACGCGCGCGTCGTATTCCGGCTTGGACAGGCCGCGCTCATGCAGCAGGGCGATCATCAAAGCCTCGTCGCGCAGGCGGGTGCCGTAGTCGCCGAAGTATTCCGGACGGTCGGCGCTGGACTTGGCGAAGCCAGCAGCAATAGCCGCCTGGCCACGCTTGCTGTCGCCCTGGATCGCCAGGGCCGTACCCAGATGCACCAGCGACAAACCGGTCACCGCCTTGCTGCGCTCGTTGTCCCACAGCGTGCGCAGCGTACCCAGCGGTGCGCGATTGACGCGTGCCAGCACATAGCCGGAATAGGCCTGGTTGGCGAACTTCAAACCGTCACGGCGATCACTGCCGTAGAACTGGTTGCCACCGCTGAGCAGGTCTTCGCTGATCCGGTTCAAGGCCTTCTGCAGCACGTTCTCCGGCACCGCGAAGCCTGCATCCTTGGCGTCGAGCAGGAACTCTGCGACATACGGCGTCAGCGCCGGATTGATGTAGTCGTCATCGCCCCACATCGAGAAGTTGCCGTTGGACACCTGCATCGACGCCAGCCGGCCGAACGCACCTTCCATGCGCTCACGACGGACCTTGGCGTCCAGACCATCGGCACCGAGCATCGCCGACGTGGCCTCATCCAGCATCAGCGCTGCATACCCCTTGCTGGTGGTCTGTTCGGCGCAGCCATAGGGATAGTTCAAGGCGCCCTGCAGGGCCGATGCGAACGGGATCGGCGGCAAGGCGCTGACCAGCATGCGCGCATTGACCGAGCCACTCATCAAACCATTGGCGAAGCCGCTGTCCAAGGTGATCGGCGCCAGCGGATCCAGGGTCCGGGTCTGCGAACGCAGCACCGATGGCCACGCCGCGCGCACCGGCAGGTCGTAGCGGCGGTCCACCTTGAAGCCATTGCCATCAACGCGCACCCGCACCTTGGCCACGCTATAGCCTTCCTGCGCGCTCAGCGGGAAGCTCAGCGTGCTCTTGGCGTCCGCCGCCAGTTGCACCGTACGGGTCGACTCAGCGATGCCGAGCGGGCCTTCACCGTCCACGCGCACGTTGAACTCGCCGGGCTTGCCGGTGAAGTTCTGCACGTCGAGGGTGACCGTGCTGCGATCGCCCGGTGCCATCACCCGCGGCATGCTGGCCTCGGCCAGGATCGGCGCGCGCACCAGCGTCTCCACATCCCGATTGCCGTAGCGGTCGGCCGAGTAGACCATCGTCGAAACGCGCAGGGTGCCGTTGAAATCCGGCACCTGCAGGCGCACCCGCGCATTGCCCTTGGCATCCAGCGCCACCGGCCCGGAGAACAGGTCCACGGTCTGCACGCGGGCGGTCGGCCGCTTGGCCTGCGGCAGTGCCGCCAATGCCATGTCGCCGCCGAACTTCAGCTTGCCGCTATTGCCCTCGAAACTCTCGATCACGCGGCCATAGATGTCATAGGCATCCACGCCCAACCGACGCTGCGCGAAGAAGTGCCCGGGTGCATCCGGCACCGGGAAGCGGGTGATGTTGAGGATGCCCACGTCCACCGCCGAGACGGTGACGTGTGCCGGCTTGCCGGCCAGCTCGGGCGCGCTGACGGTAACCGTCATCGGCTGTTCCGGGCGCATCTGCTTGGGCGCGATCAGGCCGACCGCGACGCGGCGGTCGCGGCGGTCCATCGGCACATGCGCCACGCCAACGGCACGCGCCGGGGTAATCTTGCTCGGCGCGCTGCCACCACGGAACACCAAGGCGGTGATGTAGACATCGTGCCGCTCCCAGTCCTTGCTGACCGGGATTTCAAACGTGCTGCCCGGCTTGGCATCGATGTCCTGCACGTACAGCATGCGGTCGCTTTCCACCATCAACACGCCACGGCCGGCATGCGGCGGGGTCAGCGTGACCTTGACGGTGTCACCGGCGCGATAAGCGGTCTTGTCCAGCGACAGCTTGACCTTGTCAGGGCGGGCATCCAGCCCACGGTTCTGATCGTCCCAGCTCCAACCGGCGCGGAACGGATAGCGCATGGTCAGGCCGGTGGCCGGATCGAACACGTCCACCCGGTACTCGCCCCACTCCACCGGGAAATCGAACCGGGCCGAGGTGGCACCGGCATCGATGGTGCGGGTTTCCTTGTTCTCGAAGCGGCGGGTGAAGTCGTAGTCCCAGCGGTTGTCGGTATAGGTCCAGTGGTAGTCGCGCAGTTCGCGCACCAGGGTGACCTTCAGCCCCTTGGCCGGCTGCGGCTTGCCGTCGGCATCCACCCGCATCAGCTCGAAGCGGGCATTGGCGTTGGCATCCGCACCGTCGCTGTCGCTGAACAGCGGGCGCAGGGCGACCAGCGCAGGTGCCGGCCACATCACCCGCTTCAGGGTGCGGGTAACGGTGCGGCCACCGGTTTCATAGACACTTCCGGACAGCAGCGCAGCCACGGTGGTGGCCTTGCCTGCCTCGGCCGGCAAGGCGACGTCTTCGCGCAGCTTGCCGTCCTTGGGCAGGGTGGTATCGATCACGTCATTGGCTTCGCGCGGCAGCTGCACGGTCGGGTCGCCGAAGAACCAGCCCGGCATCGACTCGACCGGGTGCTGCTCCACCGCCACCGCCAGTCGCGCGGTAAAGCGGTTGCCGTCGGCCGGTGCGCCATACAGATAGGCCGCATCGGCCTGCAGCTTCAATGCCTCGCCCGGCTTCAGCGTCTTCTGCGCGCTGGCCAGGTCCAGCTTCATGCGCTCGGGCAGGAACTCCTCGATGCGCAGGGTCATGCCCTGCACCGCCTCCTTGCTGGCCGGATCGGTGCGGAACTCGACAGTCCAGCGCCCGGTTGGTGCCTCCACCGGAATGGTCTGCTCGAACGCGAAATAGCCCTGCTCGCCCGGTTGCAGGCGGGTCTCGCGGAAGGTCTTGCCGTCCGGCTGCTTGAGCCGCAGGAACACCGGCTGGCCGCCGGTGGCTGGCCCGGCCAGGGTCTTGCCGTCGTTGTCGCGCAGCAGCGCGGAGATGCGCACGGTCTCGCCCGGGCGGTACAGATCGCGCCCGGACCAGGCGAATACATCGAAATTGGCGTTCTGGCGCCCGGCCACCGCGAACTCGCTCAGGTCCAACGCTGGCTGGTTGAACGGCAGCATGGTGGTGTCGCTGCCACTGCTGGCGACCAGCACATGCGCGGCATCCAGCGTGTAGTTGAGCAAGGCGTTGCCGTTGCCGTCGGTCTGGCCCTTGAGGATGACCTCGCCCTTGCCGTCGATGACCTTCAGCTCGACCTTCTTGGCCGGCGCGCCGTCGGCCAGCGAGGCGGTGTGGACGAACAGCTTGTCCTTGTAGGCGCGGGTATGCAGGCCGATGTCGCTGACGGTGAAGAACGAGGTATCGAACTCGCTGTCGAAACTGCCCGTGCGCTTCATCACCGCGAAGTACAGGCCGGGCTGCTGCAGCTCCTTCACGTCCTGGATCGGCAGATAGGTCAGCACGCGCTCGTTCTGCTTGCCGCCGAGGATGAAGCGGTTGACGTAGACCGGCTCGGCCAGCTGGTTGAGCGGGGTCTTGTCACCGTATTCGCTGTCCAGCTCCCAGCTGCCACGGCGACCGCCGCGCTGGTACTGGCTGAAGAAGGTGGGCAGGTCCTTTTCGCGCACGCGCAGGAACTCCACGTCCACCTCCGGCACGTTCACCGAGACCACCGGCAGGCCGCGGCTTTCGCGGGCCGGCAGCACGCTGCCCTGCGAGGCGAAACCTACTGCAGGATCCAGCTCGCCGGTGAAGACCTTCTGCTTGACCTCGGTACCCAGCCGGTTGCCGTCGGCCGCCAGCAGGTCGGCCGAGATGATCAGCGTGTACTCCTTGGCCGCCTCCACATAGGGATAGCGCAGGGTCTTGCCGTCATCGGACAGCGACCAGCTGCTGTCCTCGTTGCCGACCTTCTCCTCGAAGCGCAGCAGCTTGTCGAAGTCCTGGGTGCCAACCAGCGGGCGCGAGAACTCCACCGCCAGCGCAAGGCCGTCACCGCTCTTCTGGTCCGGGTAGGCGCGCAGCATGGCAAAACCCTTGACCTCTTCCTGCTTGGTCTGGATCGCCTCACCGCTGGCCCCGGGCAGCTGCCCGGTTTCGTTCCTGCTGCATCCTGCAACCAAGGCCAGCGCCACCAAGGCGGCCGCAGCCCAACGCATACCCTTCAACATCCTGTTACCCATGGCGTCCTCCCGCAGATCGCCGGAGTATAACCAGCCTGCTTGTAAGGGCTTGTGTAGCAAGCTGCCCTCTGCTGGGGATTTGTCTGGAAACCCGCCAGGCGTGCTACACCCGCTACATGTGGGTCCTCGAAATCGCAAAAAGCATAAGGGCCACTGATCCCAGCAGCCCTTGCTCTTCTTTCGCCGCCCTCATTGCCATGGACGGAGCGCGATATCAGAACGCATCACCGGGCACGCGCACCCAGCCTTCCATCAGGATGCGGGCACTGCGGCTCATCACCGCCTTGGTGACCGTCCACTGACCATCAACCAGCGCGACCGCCGCACCGACGCGCAGCGTGCCGGAAGGATGGCCAAAGCGCACCGCATCACGCTGACCACCACCGGCGGCGAGGTTGACCAGCGTGCCCGGCACTGCCGCTGCCGTGGCAATTGCCACCGAGGCGGTGCCCATCATCGCGTGGTGCAGCTTGCCCATCGACATGGCGCGGGCGTTGAGGTCGATGTCGGCGGCGCGGATCTGCTTGTTGCCGCTGGACAGGTAGTCCTGCGGCGGCGCCACGAAGGCGACCTTGGGCGTGTGCTGGCGCTTGAGCGCTTCTTCAGGACTCTTGATCAGGCCCATGCGCAGGGCGCCGGCAACGCGGATCGCCTCAAGCTTTGCCAATGCCGCCTTGTCTTCATTGATGGCCGGCTGCAACTCGGCACCGGTGTAACCGATATCCGTTGCATTGATGAAAACCGTGGGGATGCCGGCGGTGATCATGGTCGCCTGCAGCTTGCCGACCCCGGGCACATCGAGCTCATCCACCAGGTTGCCGGTGGGGAACATCGCGCCACCACCCTCGCCTTCGCCCTCATCGGCCGGGTCGATGAACTCCAGCACGATCTCTGCTGCCGGGAAGGTCACGCCATCGAGATCGAAATCACCGGTTTCCTGCACCTGTCCGTTGCTGACCGGCACGTGGGCAATGATGGTCTTGCTGATGTTGGCCTGCCAGATACGCACCGCGCAGACGCCGTTTTCGGGCACGCGTGCCGGATCAACGTAGCCCGCGTGCAGCGCGAATGCACCAGCACCCGTGGACAGGTTGCCGCAGTTGCCGGACCAGTCGACGAAGTCGGTATCGATCGACACCTGCCCATATAAATAATCCACATCGTGATCGGGCTTGCTGCTGGGCGAGATGATCACGCACTTGCTGGTGCTGGAGGTGGCGCCGCCCATGCCGTCGGTGTGCTTGGCGTAGGGATCAGGGGAGCCGATCACCCGCTGCAATAAGCGGTCACGTGCCTGGCCCGGCTGTTGGGCGCTGGCTGGCAGGTCTTCCAAGCGGAAAAACACGCCCTTGGAGGTACCGCCGCGCATGTAGGTTGCCGGGATCTTGATCTGGGGGATGTGGGACATGGTGCGGGTTTCCTTGCTTCGATCGTGATGTGGAAGGCCGGATGCGATGCTAGCCGCCCATGCCCTCACCCCAACCCCCGCTCCGCGCCCCGGCCCTTGCGCTGGCGCAAGGGCGTTCGTGGGGCCGCGAACCAGGGGTTTGCTTACAGGCCCCTCTCCCGCGCGGGGGAGAGGGGCTCAAGTCATGCGTTTGCCGATTCCAGGAAGTCCTGCGCAAACCGCTGCAGTACGCCACCGGCCTCGTAGATCGCCACTTCTTCATCCGAATCCAGGCGACAGGTCATCGGCACCCTGACCACTTCACCGTTGCGGCGGGTGATGACCAGGGTCAGATCGGTACGCGGGGTGCGCAGGCCGATCACGTCATAGCTCTCGGTGCCGTCGATGCCCAGCGTGTTGCGGTTGGTGCCCGGCTTGAACTCCAGCGGCAACACGCCCATGCCGATCAGGTTGGTGCGGTGGATGCGCTCGAAACCTTCAGCCGCAATCGCCTCCACGCCCGCAAGACGCACGCCCTTGGCGGCCCAGTCACGCGAGCTGCCCTGGCCGTAGTCGGCACCGGCGATGATGATCAGCGGCTGCTTGCGCTCCATGTAGGTCTCGATTGCCTCCCACATGCGCATGACCTTGCCTTCCGGCTCCACCCGCGCCAGTGAGCCCTGCTTCACGCTGCCATCCTCGTTGCGCACCATCTCGTTGAACAGCTTGGGATTGGCGAAGGTGGCGCGCTGCGCGGTTAGGTGATCGCCGCGGTGGGTGGCGTAGGAATTGAAGTCCTCTTCCGGCAAACCCATCTTGGCCAGGTACTCGCCGGCGGCGCTGGACAGCAGGATCGCGTTGGACGGCGACAGATGGTCGGTGGTGATATTGTCCGGCAGCACCGCCAGCGGAAGCATGCCGCGCAGCGTACGCTCACCGGCCAATGCACCCTCCCAATACGGCGGGCGGCGGATGTAGGTGCTCTGCGGGCGCCAGTCGTACAGCGGACTGACCTTCTCGCCATGCTCGACGCGGACGTTGAACATCGGGTTGTAGACCTTGCGGAACTGCTCCGGCTTGACCGCTGCCTTCACCACCGCATCGATCTCGGCATCGCTCGGCCAGATGTCCTTCAGGCGCACTTCCTTGCCATCGGCATCCACACCCAGCACGTCCTTCTCGATGTCGAAGCGCACGGTACCGGCAATGGCATAGGCGATCACCAGCGGCGGCGAGGCCAGGAAGGCCTGCTTTGCATACGGGTGGATGCGGCCATCGAAGTTGCGGTTGCCCGACAGCACGGCGGTCGCGTACAGGTCGCGATCGATGATTTCCTGCTGGATCTTCGGGTCCAGCGCGCCACTCATACCATTGCAGGTGGTGCAGGCGAAGGCAACGATGCCAAAGCCCAGCTGCTCCAAGTCCGGCAGCAGGCCGGCTTCTTCCAGATACAGCTGCACTGCCTTGGAGCCCGGCGCAAGCGATGACTTCACCCACGGTTTGCGGGTCAAACCACGCGCATTGGCATTGCGCGCCAGCAGCGCGGCGGCAATCACATTGCGCGGATTTGAAGTATTGGTGCAGCTGGTGATGGCAGCGATGATCACCGCGCCATCCGGCATCAGGCCTTCGGCTTCCTCACCCTTGCCACTGAGCAGCTTGGCTTCGTCGGCGATGCCGCGCTCGGCCAGGTCCGACACCGGCAAGCGCTTGTGCGGATTGCTGGGGCCGGCCATGTTGCGCACCACGCTGGACAGGTCAAACTCAACGACGCGCTCGTACTGCGCGGTTTCCAGTGCATCCGCCCACAGACCGGTGGTCCTGGCGTAGTTCTCGACCAGTGCGATCTGCGCTTCCTCGCGGCCGGTCAGGCGCAGATAGTCGATGGTCTGCTGGTCGATGTAGAACATCGCCGCGGTTGCGCCATATTCGGGGCACATATTGGAGATAGTGGCGCGGTCACCGATGGTCAGTGCTGCTGCGCCCTCGCCGAAGAACTCAAGGTAGGCGCCAACCACGCGCTCCTTGCGCAGGAACTCGGTGATCGCCAGCACCACGTCGGTGGCGGTGATGTTCGGCTGCGGCTTGCCGCTCAGCTTGACGCCGATGATGTCGGGCAGACGCATCCACGAGGCGCGACCCAGCATCACGTTCTCGGCTTCCAGGCCGCCGACACCTATGGCGATGACGCCCAGCGCATCCACGTGCGGGGTATGGCTGTCGGTGCCGACGCAGGTATCCGGGAAGGCCACCCCGCCCTGCTGGTAGATCACCGGCGACATCTTCTCCAGATTGATCTGGTGCATGATGCCGTTGCCCGGCGGAATCACATCGACGTTCTCGAAGGCCAGCTTGGTCCAGTCGATGAAGTGGAAGCGGTCTTCATTGCGGCGGTCTTCGATGGCGCGGTTCTTGGCGAACGCGTCCGGATCGTAGCCACCGCATTCCACTGCAAGGGAGTGATCGACGATCAGCTGCACCGGCACCACCGGGTTGACCTTGGCCGGATCACCACCCTTGTCGGCGATGGCGTCACGCAGGCCCGCCAGGTCGACCAGTGCGGTCTGGCCGAGGATGTCGTGGCAGACCACGCGCGCCGGGAACCACGGGAAATCGAGGTCACGTTTACGCTCGATCAGCTGCTTGAGCGAATCGCGGAGCGTGGCCGGATTGCAGCGGCGCACCAGGTTTTCGGCCAGCACGCGCGAGGTATACGGCAGCGTGGCGTAAGCGCCGGGCTGGATGGCATCGACTGCGGCGCGCGCATCGAAGTAGTCGAGCGTGCTGCCTGCGAGGTGTTTGCGGTAATCGGTATTCATGGCTGGCCTGTGAGGGTCTGGGCTTGCTGGTGTGCTTTGGGTTGTGCGCGAATGCCGCAAACCCACAGCAGCACATGGAATCTGAAGTATCCCTTCTCCCGCATGCGGGGGAAGGTGCCCAAAGGGCGGATGGGGGGAGCTTTGGCTTTGGCTTTGGCTTTGGCTTTGGCTTTGGCTTTGGCTGTGGCTTTGGCTTTGGCCTTTTCCAAAAGCGAGAACCTGCTCCACGTGCCAGGAGCTTCCCCTCACCCCAACCCCTCTCCCGCAGGCGGGAGAGGGGCTTTATCTCGCTTGTGGCGGAGATGCTGCAGGCGTCATCTCGCTTGTGGCGAAGATGGCTTTGTCTCCATCAAGCGCGCTTGTCCAACGGCACGAAGGTCTGGTCTTCCGGGCCGGTGTAATTCGCGCTCGGGCGGATGATCTTGCCGTCGATGCGCTGCTCGATGATGTGCGCACTCCAACCTGCGGTACGTGCAATCACGAACAACGGGGTGAACATCGCGGTCGGCACGCCCATCATGTGGTAGCTGACGGCGCTGAACCAATCCAGGTTCGGGAACATCTTCTTGATGTCCCACATCACCGACTCAAGACGCTCGGCGATGTCGTACATCTTCATGTTTTCCTGCTCGGCCGACAGCTCACGCGAGACATCCTTGATCACCTTGTTGCGCGGGTCGGACACGGTGTAGACCGGGTGACCGAAACCGATCACCACTTCCTTGCGCTCGACGCGGGCCTTGATGTCGGCTTCGGCTTCGTCCGGGGTTTCATAACGCTTCTGCACTTCGAAGGCGACTTCATTGGCGCCACCGTGCTTCGGGCCACGCAGTGCGCCGATGCCGCCGGTGATGGCGCTGTACATGTCGCTGCCGGTGCCGGCGATGACGCGGCAGGCGAAAGTCGAGGCGTTGAATTCATGCTCCGCGTACAGGATCAGGCTGGTGTGCATGGCCTTGACCCAGGAGTCGCGCGGCTGCTCGCCGTGCAGCAGGTGCAGGAAGTGGCCGCCGATCGAGTCATCGTCGGTCTCCACGTCGATGACCTTGCCGTTGTGGCTCCAGTGGTACCAGTACAGCAACATCGAACCCAGCGAGGCCATCAGCTTGTCGGCGATGTCGCGTGCGCCCGGGTGGTTGTGGTCGTCCTTCTCCGGCGACACGCAGCCCAGCACGGAAACGCCGGTACGCATCACGTCCATCGGGTGCGCCGACGGCGGCAGTTCTTCGAGCGCGGCCTTCACCGATGCGGGAATGCCACGCAGCGCCTTCAGCTTGGCCTTGTAGGCGCGCAGCTCGGCCTTGTTCGGCAGTTTGCCGTGCACCAGCAGGTGGGCGATTTCCTCGAACTCGCTGGTGTTGGCCAGGTCCAGGATGTCGTAGCCACGGTAGTGCAGGTCGTTGCCGCTGCGGCCAACGGTACACAGGGCGGTGTTGCCGGCAGCGGTACCGGACAGGGCGACGGACTTCTTCGGCTTGAACGCGGGTGCGGTGGTGGATTCAGACATGGTGTGAACCTCGATCAGATGCGGGATTTTGATGCCCCTCTCCCGCCGGGAGAGGGGTTGGGGTGAGGGTGCAGTCAGCCACAAAGACTTCGTCGTACCCTCATCCGGCGCTACGCGCCACCTTCTCCCACAGGGAGAAGGAAGTGCTGTTACTTCTTCGCAGCAAACGTCTTGTCCAGGCTGCGCTCGAATTCGTGGTAGCCAATACGGTCATACAGCTCCTCGCGGGTCTGCATGCTTTCCACCACATTACGCTGGTGGCCATCACGGCGGATGGCTTCGTAGACGTTCTCGGCCGCCTTGTTCGCTGCACGGAACGCCGACAGCGGGAACAGCTGCATCGCCACACCGGCCGAGGCCAGTTCATCACGGCTGAACAGCGGCGTCGCGCCAAATTCGGTGATGTTGGCCAGCAACGGCACCTTCACCGCGTCGGCGAAGCGCTTATAGGTCTCCAGGTCGTAGGCAGCCTCGGCAAAGATGCCGTCTGCGCCAGCTTCCACGCAGGCCAGCGCGCGCTCGATGGCCGCGTCCACGCCTTCCATCTGGATAGCATCGGTGCGGGCGATCAGGAAGAAATCCGGATCGGTCTTGGCATCGGCGGCAGCCTTCACCCGGTCGACCATTTCACCCTGCGAGACGATTTCCTTGCCCGGGCGGTGGCCACAACGCTTGGCGCCCACCTGATCCTCGATATGGCAGGCAGCAGCACCGGCCTTGATCAGCGACTTCACCGTGCGCGCGATGTTGAACGCGCTTGGGCCGAAACCGGTGTCGATATCGACCATCAACGGCAGATCGCAGACATCACTGATGCGGCGCACGTCGATCAGCACGTCTTCCATGGTGTTGATACCCAGGTCCGGCAGGCCCAGCGAGCCGGCAGCAACGCCGCCGCCGGACAGGTAGATGGCGCGGTAACCGGCGCGCTTGGCCAGCAGGGCGTGGTTGGCGTTGATCGCGCCGACCACCTGCAACGGGGATTCGGCGGCCAGTGCGGCGCGGAATGCAGCGCCGGCGGAAGAACGACTCATGGGATGGCTCCTGGCTTGTGGCTGGGCGGTGGCGAGCATGCCATTCCGCTGTGACGGTTAATCTGTCACCATCAGATGCATTGATCAATCTTGATTCAATAAATCAATATATTGAATACGCCATGTCCGACGCCCTCGACCCCGAACTGATACCCGCCAGTGAAGCCTGTGCCCTGCTCGGCATCAGCGCCGCCACGCTGTACGCCTATGTCAGCCGCGGCCTGCTCAGCTCGCGACCTGGCACCTCGGCGCGCAGCCGGGTGTACCTGCGGGCGGAAGTAGAGCGCCTGGCGCAGCGCAAACAGGCCGGGCGCGGTGCCGAGCGCGGTGCCGCGCAGAGCCTGGACCGCGGCCTGCCGGTGCTGGAAACCCGTATCTCGCTGATCCGTCCGGATGCGCCCTATTACCGGGGCCGGTCAGCCGTGGCTGCCGCGCAGGCCGGTGCCACGCTGGAAGACATCGCGCGCCTGCTATGGGAATGCGAGGAGCAGGATCCGTTCGCCGCGGCCGCCCTGCCCTCCTGGCCGCCGCGTATCGCCAGCCTGGCGCTTGATGGCAGCCTGCCGCCGGTGGAGCGCGCAATGGCCTGCATTCCGCTGCTGGCCTTGGAGCAACGCCAGTCGCTCAATGCAGCGGTCTCCGTGCGCCGCGAGGTCGCTGCGACGCTGCTGCGCCAGAACGCGGCGTTGCTGGTCGGCACCGAGCCAGATGCGCGGCCGGTGCATCGCCTGCTCGCCGATGCCTGGATGCCTGGCGATGCGGACTTCGCCGAACTGGTGCGCTCGGCCTTGGTGCTGTGTGCCGACCACGAACTGAATGTTTCGGCGTTTGCAGCGCGCGTGGTCGCCTCCACTGGCGCACACCTGCACGCGACGGTGAGCGCTGGATTGGCTGCCCTGTCCGGCCCGCGCCATGGCGGTGCTACCGCTCGTGCACATGCCCTCCTGGTCGATGCCGAAACCCGCGGGTCACCCGCCACCTTCATCGCCGAACGCTGGCGGCGCGGTGATGAACTACCCGGCTTCAACCATCTGCTGTATCCCGATGGCGACCCACGAGGCGCGGAGGTTCTGCGTCAATTGCGCGAACTGCGCGGCGATTCACCGCGCATGCGCCATGTGGAAGCGGTTTTGGCTGCTACCGAAGAAGTCAGCGGCCAGCGGCCGAATATTGACGGGATGCTGGGGGCTATCTGTTATGTGCACGAACTGCCAGGCGCGCATGCCTTGGTGATGTTTGCTACCGCCCGGCTTACTGGTTGGTTGGCGCATGCATTGGAGCAGCAAGCCCTGGGCACCTTGATACGGCCGCGTGCGCGCTACACCGGGTTGGCACCGAGAGGGTGAGCTCTTGCCTCCTCCCTTTGGCCAAAGGCCAAGGGGAGGGTTGGGGAGGGGTAAGCTCTTGCGGCCTTTCCAGCATCACCAGCTTCGCGGCTCATGCCGCTCCCACATCCGGTAGATGTGCCGTGATTGCAGATTGATCGGCGGCTGGGCTGTTGTGAGCTTCGCGGCTTACGCCGCTCCTACAAGGCCCCTGCCCGTTTTGACCATTGATTGATGATCTGCGCGATCGCCTGCACGCCATCGGTCAAGGCCGCCGGCCCGGGCTGCAGGATCAGCGGTGACTTGATCTCGTGCAGCTCGCCATCACGCACGGCGTTGATCGCCTCCCAGCCCGGGCGCGCAGCCACCCGCTCCGGGCGAAATTTCTTGCCGCACCATGAGCCGATGATGATGTCCGGGTTGCGCGCGATCACCGGATCACCATTGGCAAGGATGCGCGCCTTGGCCAGCGGCTCACGCGACAACTCCGGGAACACATCGATGCCGCCGGCAATCTCCACCAGCTCCGCGCCCCATTGGATGCCGGTGATGATGGGCTCATCCCATTCCTCGACATAGACGCGCGGACGCTGCGACAGCTTAGCCGCCTGCCCGGCAATTGCATCCAAGCCCTGCTGCAGTTCGTCCGCATAGGCATTGGCACGCGCGGCCACGCCCACCAACCCGCCCAGTCGACGGATGTAGTCGATGATGCCGGCGACGCTGCGGTGGTTGGCGATCCACACTTCCACACCGTTGCGTATCAACTCGGCAGCGATATCGGCCTGGATATCGGAGAAACCAATCGCCAGGTCCGGCTTCAGCTTCAGTATCTCGCCGACCTTGGCGCTGGTGAAAGCGCTGACCTTGGGCTTGTCACGGCGTGCCTCGGGCGGCCGCACGGTGAAGCCACTGATGCCGACGATGCGGTCCTGCTCGCCGAGTGCATAAAGCGTTTCGGTCGGCTCTTCGGTCAGGCAGACAATGCGGCGCGGGCCAATCATGGCGCGGCGAACTCCGTTGTATCGACGAATACGGCAGGGCTGCTCCAGGGATGATTGGCGGCAATGCCATCATCCAGAATCCGTTGCAGCCGCTGCGGATCGCGCTCGATGCAGAACTCCAGCCGCACCGCGGACACGCGCACCAGCTCGCCCGCCCCGCCAACTGCGCTCTGCGCACCTTGCAGCACACGGAACTGCTCCTGCCCCGGCGCCGACTCCCACATGCCGTGTGCGTAGCCTCCGGCAGCCAGATCGTCCACTGCAAGGATGCCCTGCTTCAGCGCCTCCAGCTGCGCCGGCGGCACGAATACGGTGATCCTGTAGATCGGATGGAGCTGCATCAGCCAATCGCCCGCAGTGGCATGTGGTAGTAGACGACTCGCTCGGTTTCAGTGAAGCCGCACGCCTCGTGCGCCGCCTGCGCCGATACATTCGCCAAGTCCGAATCCGATGCCAGCTCGGTACAGCCCTGGTCACGCGCCCATTGCGCCACAGCGTCAATCAACAAACGCCCAAGACCACTGCCCCGCGCCGATGCATGCACAACCCAGCCTTCCAGAAAGCCCACCGGAGAGCCGTCGGTACCATTGACATACTCATGGCGGACACTCGCTTCAGCCATACCCAGAACCCGCCCATCGGCGGTGCAGGCAAGCAGGCAGGTGCTAGCTGCCGATTCAATCAAGTCCAGCAGGTCAACCAGTTCTGTCTCGCTGTCTGGCCACAGTTCCAAGCGCAGCTCGGCCCAGTCCTGCCAATCCCCGGCTTGGGCACGCCGCACACTGCAGCCAGCGTTGTTCACGGGAATAGCATCCGCTTGCTCCACTCGCCCGCCGCATCGGCCTCGTAGCACCAACGCTCATGCAGGCGGAAGTCAGCGCCGTACCAGAACTCGATGCGCCGCGGCACCACACGCACCCCGCCCCAGCCGTCCGGACGCGGCACATCGCGGCCTTCAAAACGTGTCTCGAAGTTGGCCAGGCGCTGTTCGAACTCCTCGCGCGACGCCAATGGCTGCGACTGCACCGAGGCCCAGGCGCCAATCTGGCTCATGCGCGGGCGGCTGGCGAAGTAGGCATCGGATTCGGCAGCCGATACCAACTGAGCATCGCCTTCGATCCGCACCTGGATGCCAGCCTCGCGCAGGCTGCGCCACAGGAACAACAGCGCCGTTGCCCGGTTGTCGTGCAGTTCGCGGCCCTTGCGGCTGTCCAGATGGGTATAGAACACAAAGCCGCGCTCGTCGAAGGCCTTCAGCAACACCGTGCGCGCCGACGGGCGGCCATCGATGTCAGCGGTTGCAACCGTCATCGCGGTGGCATCGATCTCCTTGCCAGCCTTGGCCTCTTCAAACAATGCGGCGAAAGTCGAAAGCGCTTCTGCGTAAAGATTGGTCATGGTCCTGCTTCGTAGGGCACGTGTTTGGGCTATTGTGGCGGCATGTCCCCCGTTCCGCACAGTTTTTCCCAACGCCGCTTTGCGCCGACACTGGTTGCACAGGCGTTGGACGATGCGCTGGCCAGTACCAACGGCACGCCGGTACTGGCAATCAGTGGTGTGCAAGGCAGTGGCAAGTCCACGCTGGCCGCGCAGATCGTGGACCTGGCGCGCACGCGCGGCCTGTGCGCGGCGGCGGTGTCCATCGACGACACCTACCTGACCCGCGCGCAACGGCAACGGCTTGCCGATCGCGTGCATCCCTTGCTCGCCACACGTGGGCCGCCGGGCACGCATGACCTGGCCCTGGCGATGGCCACGCTGGATGCGGCCAAGGCCGGGCAAGGCTTCCTGCTGCCGCGCTTTGACAAGCTCGCCGATGAACGGGTGCCGGAAGCACAGTGGAAGAAGATCGAGCAACCGCTGGACCTGCTGGTGTTCGAGGGCTGGTTCCTGGGCACGCCGGCAGAAGCCGACGATGCGCTGCAGGTGCCCTTGAACGCACTGGAACGCGAGGCCGATGCCGACGGCCGCTGGCGGCGCTGGTGCAACCAATCACTGGCCGAGCATTACCCCGGCCTGTGGCAACGTTTTGACCGGCTGTGGATGCTGCAACCGCCAAGCTTCGCCGTGGTCCCGCACTGGCGCTGGCAGCAGGAGCAGGCGCTGCAGCAGGCATCGCCTGGCCGCAGCAGCATGACAAGGCCGCAGCTGGAGCGCTTCGTGCAGTTCTACGAGCGCATCAGCCGGCAGGCGCTGCGCACCCTGCCCGGCATCGCCGACCGGGTCATTGCCCTGGATGCACAACGACAGCCGTTGGCGGATACAGCGGACTGAGGCGACCCGGCCAGCTGCAGCACAACGGTTTCGCATGAACGGCTCGACGGCGCTGGCGCCGCCGAGCCCTTGCAGATGCGTGCCCAGCCTGATCAGCGGGCACCCACCGCGCGATTACTGCAAATGCATTACTGCACCAGGAACGTGATCCGCAGGTTGACCCGCCACTCGGTGACGTTGCCGTCGCCGTCGGTGACAACCTTGGTTTCGTTGATCCACGCACCCTGGATGCCCTTGACCGTCTCGGCCACCTTCTTGATGCCGCTGCGCACCGCATCCTCGATGCTGGTCTTGGAGGACGCGTTGACTTCAATGATTTTCGCCACTGACATGTCCAACTCCTTGGTTGCACCACGAACCATTCGTGGAACTGCCGAGCTTGGCTGCTACCGTGTTAAGGCACTGACACGAGGTGCTAGCATCTTCCGGTAATGAATCCCGCCCCCAATCTCATTCTGGTCGGCCCCATGGGCGCCGGCAAAACCAGCATCGGCCGTCGCCTGGCCGAGCGTTTCGGGCTGGTGTTCGTGGATGCCGACCAAGCCATCGTCGACGACGTGGGCTCCAGCATTCCGGCCATTTTCGAGAACGTCGGCGAAGCCGGCTTCCGTGCCCATGAAAAACGGGTCCTGTCACGCCTGCTGGACGGCAGCGGCCAGCTGATCTCGACCGGCGGCGGCTGTGTGCTCGACCCGGAGAACCGTGAACGCATCCGCGTCCGTGGTTTCGTGGTCTACCTGCGGGTCAGCGTGGCCTCGCAGCTGTCACGGCTGCAGCGCGACAAGACCCGCCCGCTGCTGCAACGCCCCGACCGCGAGCAGGTGCTGCACGCCATGGCGGCCATCCGCGACCCGCTGTACCGCGACGTTGCCGACCTGATCATCGATACCGACCTCTACACCCCCGCCGACGCCACCGCGCACACCGTCACACGGCTTGCCGCGCAATGGCAGATCCTGGAACCGACCCGCATGACCGCTCCCACCCGCACCGTCGCCGTCGGCGGCGAACACCCCTACCAGATCCATATCGGCCCGGGCCTGTTGTCGCAGGCACAGGCGCTGGTCGGCGCCATCCGTGGCCGCCATGTGCTGCTGGTCAGCGACGACACCGTCGCACCGCTGTACCTGGCCAAGGTACAGACCGCGCTATTGGCAGCCCGACCCGACCTGAAGATCGGCCAGCACATCATCCCGGCCGGCGAGGCATCCAAGACCCTGGACAATTTCGCTGGCGCGATCAACGCGCTGGCAAGCCTCGGCGCCACCCGCGACGCCTGCGTGCTGGCGCTGGGCGGCGGCGTGGTCGGCGACCTGGCCGGCTTCGCCGCGGCCTGCTGGATGCGCGGCGTGGACTGCGTGCAGTTGCCCACCACCCTGCTGTCGATGGTCGACTCCTCGGTCGGCGGCAAGACCGCGGTGGATATCCCGCAGGGCAAGAACCTGGTCGGTGCCTTCCATCCGCCGCGTGCGGTCGTCGCGGATACCGCTGCGCTGCGCACCCTGCCTGCACGTGAGCTGCGGGCCGGCCTGGCCGAGGTGATCAAGTACGGCGCCATCCGCGATCCGCTGTTCTTCCAGTGGCTGCAGGCAGAACGCCAGGCCCTGCTGGCCGGCGACGACGGCGCGCTGGCCCAGGCCATCGCCCGCAGCTGCGAGCACAAGGCCGAGATCGTCGAACGTGACCCGCTGGAGAAGGGTGAACGCGCCCTGCTCAACCTCGGCCACACCTTCGGCCATGCGATCGAGACCGCGCAGGGTTACGGCGCGCCGGGCAATGACAACCTCAATCACGGCGAGGCGGTAGCGGTTGGCATGATGTTGGCCGCCAAGCTGTCGGCGGCGCTGGGCATGGCCGATGCGGCCGATACCGAGGTTCTGCGCGAGCTGCTGGAGGCTTACGGCCTGCCGACCACCATCCCCGCAGGCCTGGATGCCGAGGCGCTGCTTGGGCATATGCGGCTGGACAAGAAGAACATCGCCGGGCGCCTGCGACTGGTGCTGTGGCGCGGCATCGGCAAGGCCGAGGTGGTGCCGGATGTGGATGAGGCGGCGGTGTTGGACGTGCTGCGACTGGGTTGAGCGGGAAGTCAAAGGCTTACCCCTCCCCAACCCTCCCCTGCTAAGCAAGGGAGGGGGAAGAGCGGGCATGGTCGTTATCTGACAGATCGCAGAGGACGGCCCCCTCCCCTGCGCAGCAGGGGAGGGCTGGGGAGGGGTAGCTCTTCGCAACACCCCAAAAACCAGCCCAAAACCCGCACACCGGCTACAATCGCCGCCATGCGCGTCCTACTGCAACAGCCGCCCAGCGGCAAAGAAGCCCCCCGCTACGTTCAACTGTCCCTGGTGCCGGATCTGCTCGGCGGCTGGGAGTTGCTGCGTGAAAGCGGCCAGACCGGTGGCCGCATTCAGTTGCGCCGCGAGCTTTTCCTGCAGCACGACGACGCCATCCACGCCTTCGAAAAGGCCCGCGATGGCCAGATCAAGAAAGGCTTCCAGGTGATGTTCACCGCCGGCCAGCCCGCGCCCTGAATCCCGCATTCCCTGCAGGTGCGCCGCAGCGCGCCTGCGGTTCTTACCCAGGAGTTCCATGTGACCAGCCCACTTCGCAATGATCGCTTCCTGCGCGCCCTGCGCCGCGAGCCCGTGGACTACACCCCCGTCTGGCTGATGCGCCAGGCCGGCCGCTACCTGCCCGAATACCGCGCCACCCGCGCCCGCGCCGGCAGCTTCCTGGGCATGGCCAAGAACCCGGAAGTCGCCTGCGAAGTGACCCTGCAGCCGCTGGAACGCTTCGACCTGGATGCCGCGATCCTGTTCTCGGACATCCTCACCGTGCCGGACGCCATGGGCCTGGGTCTGTACTTCGTCGACGGCGAAGGCCCCAAGTTCAAGCACCCGGTGCGTGATGCCGCCGCGGTCGCCAAGCTGGCGGTGCCGGACATGGAAACCGAGCTGCGCTACGTGATGGACGCAGTCCGCCTGATCCGCCGCGAGCTCGACGGCAAGGTGCCGCTGATCGGTTTCTCCGGCAGCCCGTGGACCTTGGCCTGCTACATGATCGAAGGCGGCGGCAGCAAGGATTTCGCCCGCATCAAGGCAATGGCGCTGAACGAGCCCAAGGCCCTGCACCAGCTGCTGGAAGTGGTGACCGATGCGGTCATCGCCTACCTGTCGGCACAGCGCGCGGCCGGTGCGCAGGCCCTGCAGGTGTTCGACACCTGGGGCGGCGTGCTGGGTCCGGCGATGTACCGCGAGTTCTCACTGCGTTACCTCAACCGCATCGCCAGCGAGCTCAAGCGCGGCGACGGCGCCGAGCGCACCCCGCTGATCCTGTTCGGCAAGGGCACCGGCCAGTACGTCGCCGAGTTGGCCGCCAGCGGCGCTGAAGGCGTCGGCGTGGACTGGACCATCTCGCTGGAAGACGCTGCACGCGCAGCCGGCGGCAAGGTCGCACTGCAGGGCAATCTGGACCCGACCACGCTGTATGGCTCGCCCGATGCGATCAGCCGCGAAGTCGGCAAGGTGCTGGAAAGCTATGCCGCTGGCAACGGTGGCTCGCGCGAAGGCCACGTGTTCAACCTGGGCCACGGCATGTCGCCGGATATGAACCCCGAGCACGTCGCCGTGCTGGTGGATGCGGTGCATCGCCTCAGCCGCCGCTGAGGTCCGAAGGCCCGGAAGCTTGACTTCAATCTTCCGGGCCCGGACGCTGGGCGCCCCTCATCAGGCCCGCGTCCCATGTCCAAACGTTGCACGTCACTGCTGCTCGCACTGGCAATCGCTGCGCCGATTGCAGCAATCGCTGCACCGCCGCCACTGCAGTTGGGCGAGGATGACTTCCCGACGCTGGCCGCGTTTCCTGAAGTCGCACAGCTGACCATCTTCAGCACCGGACCGATGGAATTCCCGACCAGCTGCAAACAGATCCGCATTGCGCGAGCAGAAGAAATCGCACCTCGCTGGCGGCCGTACATCACCCGCCTTTCGCTCGACCGCTGCAGCACCGAATCCGTCGGCACCGATGCCATGCAGGACACCTCGTACGATGCCAGCGCCCGGATCAGGCCCGGACTGGTAACCCTGTACGGATTGCCGGTGACCGAGACGCGCGAAACGTTGGCCGAAATGTACGGCAACCGCACGCTGGTGCTTGCGGTTCCGCTGCAGGAGGCATTGGAGAAAATACGTCCGATCAGCGAGCGCAACTGTGCACCGGTGGCGCGCAACAACCCCGGCATCCCAACCAACTGCAAGATGGAACGCATCGACGAGGACAGCTGGAGCATCACCATCGGTGAACTCAATTCCACCATCATGCTGAGCCGGAACCCTGATGATTCCGGATCAACCCTGTACACCATTGGCGGCGGCGACTGATCTACGCAACATCTGCACACGCATCGGAGGACAATAAGCGCCTGCTCCAGTGCGAGTCGTCTTGATGCCCCCAGCTCCCCCCATCCCGCAGCCTGCCAGTTCCGCCCAGAAGCCGCTGCTATGGCTGGTGTCGCTGGCCATCTTCATGCAGATGCTGGACTCGACCATCGTCAACACGGCCTTGCCGGCGATGGCGCGCAGCCTCGGCGAGAGCCCGCTGCAGATGCAGTCGGTGGTGTTCAGCTACGCGCTGGCGGTGGCTACCTTCATCCCCGCCTCGGGCTGGATCGCCGACCGCTTCGGCACGCGTCGCACCTTCCTCGCCGCGATCGTGCTGTTCACCCTGGGCTCGCTGGCTTGCGCGCTGTCACCCACGCTGCAGTGGCTGGTGGCCTCACGCGTGCTGCAGGGCATTGGCGGCGCGATGTTGCTGCCGGTCGGCCGTCTGGCGGTGATGCGTTCGGTGCCGCGCGAACAGTTCCTGTCGGCGATGAGCTTCATCGCCATCCCCGCGCTGATCGGCCCCCTGCTGGGCCCGACCCTCGGCGGCTGGCTGGTGGAAGTCGCCTCCTGGCATTGGATCTTCCTGATCAATCTGCCGATCGGCATCATCGGCTTCGTCGCCGCGCTGAAGATCATGCCCGACCACTACGGCCAGCGGAATCAACGCTTCGACCTGGCCGGCTATGTGATGCTGGCGTTCGGCATGATTGCCTTGTCACTGGCATTGGATGGTGTGTCAGCGCTCAACTCGGCGCATGCACTGGTGCTGCTGCTGGCAGTGGTTGGCATCGCCGCATTGGCCGGTTACTGGCTGCATGCGGCCAACGCCGCCAATGCGCTGTTTCCGCTGAGCCTGTTCAAGGTGATCAGCTTTCGCATCGGCATCCTCGGCAACCTGTTTTCGCGCATCGGCAGCGGAGCGATGCCGCTGCTGATTCCGCTGCTGTTGCAGGTCGGCATGGGCCTGAGCCCGATGACCGCAGGCATGATGATGATTCCGGTCGCCCTGTCCGGCATGGCCGCCAAGCGCGCAGCGGTGAGTCTGGTGGAGCGCTTTGGCTACCGCCGCATCCTGATGATCAACACCGTCTGCGTCGGCCTGGCGATGGCCAGTTTCTCGCTGATCACCGCCGAGCAGCCGCTGTGGTTGCGGCTGACCCAGCTGGCGATCTTTGGTGCGGTCAATTCGATGCAGTTCACCGTGATGAACACCGTCACCCTGCGCGACCTGGACACGCACCAGGCCAGCAGCGGCAACAGCTTGTTGTCGATGGTGATGATGCTCGCCACCGGCTTTGGCGCGGCCACCGCCGGCAGCCTGCTGGCGGCCTTTGGCAATCACTTGAGCGGCCACGGCGCGACTGCCGCGTTGCACGCAACTTTCCTCTGCGTCGGGGCGATCACCCTCAGCTCGACCTTGGTGTTCTGGCAGCTGCCCGACAACCGCCCGCACCCGCGGGCGGTGGAAGAAGTTGCCGAGTAAGCGCGCCCTTCAGTCGGGCGCGGCCTGCGCCTGCTGCCGGCGCTGCGCCTCCAATACGCCAGCGATAGCCTCCAACAACACCTGCGCGGTCACCGGCTTGCGCAGGAAGTCGGCAAAGCCGGCCTCACGTGCCAGCGGCTCGGCCTCGGCATCAGAGCGCGCGGTTACCGCGATCAACGGCATCTCGTAGCCCATTGCCTTCAATTGCCGTGCGAGCCCGAAGCCATCGATGCCGGGCAGATCCAGATCCAGCAAGGCCACATCGAACTCCTGGCTGGAAAGTTCGGCCAATGCTGCCAGGCCATGCGCGGCATGCACCGCGCTATGCCCGTGCACTTCCAGCAAGCCACGGATCACCGCAGCAATCGTCGGGTCGTCCTCCACCAGCAGCACCCGCTGCGCCGGCAAGTTCATCCACGCGTCGCTGGTGGCATCATCGTCCATCGAGGTCGGCGGCACTTCCCAGGCCAGCGGCAGGTCGACGATGAAACAGGTGCCCTCCCCCAGACTGCTCTCCACATCGATGCTGCCGCCCATCGCCACGCTCAACTCGTTGCAGATGGCCAAGCCCAGACCGCTGCCACCATAGCGCGCGGCGGTGCGCGCGCCATCGGCCTGCTCAAAGCGACGGAACAGGCGTTGCTGCTGCTCGGCACTGATACCCGGACCGGTGTCACTGACCTCGAAACGGACACCCTTGCCACCGTCCTGCAGGCGCACGCGCAGGCTCACCGAACCATGGCTGGTGAACTTGATCGCATTACCAAGCAGGTTGAGCAGTATCTGCCGCAAACGCATCACATCGCCGATCAGGCGCGTGCGTGGCGCTGCAGCGCTGTCGAATTCGAATGCCAGCCCGCGCCGCTGCGCCAGCGGTTCCATCAGGCCGCGCACGTCTTCCAGCAACTGCCGCAGCTCCAGGGGCTGATTCTGCAGCTCCAGTCGCCCGGCTTCGATACGGGCAAGATCCAGCGCATCGTTGACCAGTCGCAGCAGGTGTTCACCCGCCCGGCGGATCGACTGCGTATAGCCACGCTGGCGCTCGTCCAGCGGTGTCGCCAGCAACAGTTCGCTCATGCCCAGCACCCCGGTCATCGGCGTGCGCACCTCATGGCCGAGCGTGGCAAGGAAGCGGGTCTTGGCCAGGGACGCCTGCTCGGCCAGCTCCTGCTTGTGTCGCGCCAGCTGCCATTCATTGCGGCGGCGCAGGCGCCGCTGGTACAGCCAGGCACCACTCAATATCAGCGCAACAGCTATCACGAGGAAAGTCATCACCCCGGCCGGGCTGCGCGCCCATGGCGGCTGCACGCGGAAGGCCAGGGTCTGCACCGGCGACCACACATTGTCCGAAGTGGCGGCCTGTATCTCCAGCTGATAGCGCCCCGGCGGCAGCCGCGAGAACACGCGATCGCCGGACGCGCCCACGTCCACCCAGTCCGGGTCATAGCCGGCCAGGCGGAAGCGGTAGGTATTGGTCGCCGAGTCGGCGAAGGACAGCAGGCGCGCGGCAATGCGCAGGTCGCGGTCGCCGTCGAGGATCTGCAAGGGTGACTCCAGGGTGATGTCGCGTTCCTTGTCGCCACGACGCACGCTTACCCGCTCGATGATCAGCGGCGGTCGGCGGGTTGAAGGCTTCACCTGGCTGGGGTCGAACAACACCACGCCATCGGGCGTGCCACCGGCCAGCTGGCCGGTACGCGCCTGCACCAGCGAGCGACGGCGGAACTCCTGCCCAGGCAGGCCATCGTGCACGCCATACATGCGCACCGAGCGATTGGCCGGGTCAATGCGGATCAGGCCGCGCGCACTGATCGCCCATGCCACGCCTTCGGCGTCCACCAGCAGGCCGGTGGCAGCCAGCATCGGAAAGCCCTGCTCGACGCCGACGCGATCAAGCAAGGTCATGCGCTGACCATCCCACAGATAGCGATCCATGCGCCCAAGGCCGGCGATCCAGACCACACCGGTATCGGTGACGTGGAAGGTGGAGACGCGCCCTGTCGGCGCGCCCGGCACCGGCGCGAAGCGCCCCTGCTGCGACTGCCAGGCATGCAGGCCGGTACCGGTCGCCAACCACAGCTGATCCGCAGGGCCGCACTGCATGTCTTCGATCAGTGCTTCCGGCACCCCGGCCTGGCCCGGTTTCAGCTGCAGCAGCACGTGGCCATCAGCATCGCGTTGCTGCATGCCGCCGTCTTCGGAATAGATCCAGATCCGGCCACCGTTGCAGCTGCGCACGATGTCGGCATCACCGATCATCGCCGCGTCCTTGCCGTCATTGCCATGCCAGCGCTGTACGCTGCCGTCACCCGGGTCGTAGCGCACCAGCGCATCCAGACTGCCTATCCAGACCTTGCCGTGTGCATCCTCAACCAACGACTGCGGCCAGTTCTTGCCATCAATCGCCTGCAGGTGGTGTTGCACTTCACCGGTACCGGGGTCGAGCCGATCCAAGGCGCCGCGCGTACCCACCACCCAGATACCACCAGAGGCCGATGGCGCCAAGGCCAGTGCATAAGGATTGCGCAACGAGGATGGATCGTCCATATGCCGCGACAACACCGAGAACTGCCGCCAGCTAGGTGGCAGATGCCATAACCCGGCATTGGTGCTGGCGAACCACAGCCCGCCTTCGCGGTCCTCGTAGGCGCTGGACCAGTTGGGCTTGACCAGCCCGCGTTCCTGCGCGCTGTACAAGGGCACGTTGCGCACCACGTTGCTGCGTATCCGGCCCAGCCCGGAACGGGTATCCAGCCAGTAACTGCCATCGGCCGAATACTGCAGCATGTTGAACACATCGCCGGGCGCGGCACCTGCCCAGGTTGCCGCCTCGAAGCGGCCGTCGGCATGGCGCTGGACCACGCCTTCATTGGTGGCCACCCACAGCCGGCCTTGCTTATCAACCTTCAAGCCATTGATGCGCGGCGAAGGCAGCAATGCATTGCTGACCCGGTCGAAGCCCGCGCCATTCCAACGCGCCAAGCCGCCCTTGGTGCCAACCCAGAGGCTGCCATCCGGGGTGACTGTCATGTAGGTCACCGACGACGCCGGCAGGCTGTGCTCATCGCCGGCTATCGGCATGAAGCGACGGATATTGCCGTCCGGATCGAGCCGGTGCAGGCCACCGGTAGCGGTACCGAACCAGACGCTGCCATCAGGCGTGGAGGCGATGGCCCAGATCGTATTGCTGCCGATCTGCGGATAGGTCTGCTGGTCGAAGAAGGTGAACTTGAGCCGGTCCGGCGACAACATCACCAGCCCGGCGTTCTGCGTGCCAATCCACAGCCGGTTGCTTTTATCCGCGTGCAGACTCCACACCACGTTGTCGCGCAGCCCGTTCTCCGCGCGCCAGATGCGGTAATTGCGACCGTCGTAGCGGGCAAGCCCGTCTCGGCTGGCCAGCCACAGGTAACCGGTGAGGTCTTCGGCAAAGGCATTGATGTTGCTGGAAGGCAGGCCATCGGCCACGGTCAACTGCCGTGGCTGCGGTGTTGCAGGCACTTCGGCCAGTGCCGCAGATGGCACCAGCAACAGTCCGCCCAGCAACAACCCTGCGAGCCATTTCATCAAACCCAACCTCCTGCCACGCCGCCCGGCGCGCCTGTGATGGCGACTATTGTGCCTGTCCCGGCGCCAACGCATCAGCGATCGCATCGACCAGCATCTGCCCGGTTACCGGCTTGCGCAGGAATTCCTTCATACCTGCAGCGCGCGCCAGCTGTTCGGCCTGTGCGTCAGCGCGCGCGGTGACCGCAATCAACGGGAAGCGGTGACCGGACCCACGCAGCTGGTCAGCCAGCGCGATGCCATCCAACGCCGGCAGATCCAGGTCCAGCAGACCCACATCGAATGCCTGCTCGCCCACCTCCGCCAACGCGGCCAGTCCGTGTGCGGCATGTATCACCTGATGGCCGCGCGCGGTCAGTAGACCGGTGATCACCTGGGCCACGGTCGGATCGTCCTCCACCAGCAGTATGGTCAGTGGCCGCAGCGCGACCGCAGGCTCGGCAGCAACCGCCCCGGCGCTGCTCGAGTGCTGCCATGGCAGCGGCACTTCAAGCACGAAGCACGCGCCTTCACCCAGACGGCTCTCGACGCGGATGTTGCCGCCCATTGCTATTGCAAGCTCCTGGCATATCGCCAGACCCAGACCACTGCCACCGTAGCGCGATGCAGTACGGTTGCCGTCAGCCTGCTCAAAACGTTGGAACAGACGACTCTGCTGCTCGGCACTGATACCCGGCCCGGTGTCGCTGACGCTCAGGCAGATGCCGCCGTGCCCTGGCAGCAGCTGCGCGCCAACCGCGACCTTGCCACGTTCGGTGAACTTGATTGCATTGCCCAGCAGGTTCATCAGGATCTGCCGCAGGCGCATGGCATCACCCACCACCATCACCGGTGTTGCAAACGGCGCAGCAGCCTCGAACACCAGCCCGCGACGCTCCGCCATCGGCGCCATCAGAGCGCTCACTTCCTGCAGCAGGCGGCCGAGGTCGAACGGGCGATTGTCGAGCTCCAACTTGCCTGCCTCGATACGCGCCAGGTCCAGCGCGTCATTGACCAAGGCCAACAGGTGCGTGCCGGCCTGCTGGATCGCACCGGCAAAGCGCTGCTGGCGCTCGTCCAGATCGGTGCTCAGCAACAATTCGCTCATGCCCAGGACACCGGTCAACGGTGTGCGCACCTCATGGCCCAAGGTTGCCAGGAAGCGGGTTTTCGCCTGCGAGGCTTGTTCGGCCAATTCCTGCTTGTGCAGCGCCAGCTGCCATTCGTTGCGCCGACGCTCACGCCGCCGGTACCCGAGCACCGCTGCCACCGCCAACACTCCGAGCAGCAGCGCCCAGGCCGCCAGCGCCCAGTTGCTGCGCCACCACGGTGGTGCGACCTCGATCTGCAATGTCTGCGGTAGCGTCCACGGACCATCGGCGGCTGCACCCTGCACCTGCATCCGGTAGCTGCCGGCAGGCAGGCGCGATACCAGGCGTTCACCATCACTGCCCAGATCCACCCAGTTCTGGTCGTAGCCTTCGATCTGGACGCGGAAACGATGCCGCGCCGGATCGACATAGGACAGCAGTCGCCCGGTCACCCGCAGATCGCGATCCTCCGGCCCAAGGTGAATCGACGTCCCCTTGAGCCGCTGCTCGCGTGCAGCATCATCGCGACGCACGCCGATCGACTCGATCACCAGCTGCGAGCCCACTGGCGCGGTGACCTTGGCATCGGGATTGAAGCTGAGCAGGCCTGTCGCAGACACCGCCAAGGCCCGTCCGCAACCCGCATGCGCCGGTGGCCGCGCGGTGAACTCGGTATCGGTCAGGCCATCGCCTTCTTCCAGCACCCGCACCCGCGCCGCACCCGGCTGCCACCACAGCAGCCCGCGCGTCGTGGTCGCCCACAACTGGCCACTGCAGCCCACCACCAGCCCACCCATCGCCACTGCCGGCACCCCTTCATCGGCACTCAGCCGCTGCAGCAGGGAGAATCCATTCGCGTCATGAGCGTAATGTTCCAACGCGCCATCACGCGCCAACCAGGCGCTGCCATCGGCGAGGAACACCAGGTCATAGACCATTCCTTCCGAAACACCTGGCACGACGACAAAACGTTTGCCATCAAAACGCTGCACGCCGCCACCGCCAACCACCCACAGGCTGCCATCGGCCCCCTGTCGCAGCTGCTCAACCAGCTTTTCCGGCAGGCCGGAGGCCGTTCCCTGCGGATAATCCGCCAACAAGCGACCATCGGCCGCTCGGTGCTGCAGGCCGTAATTGATGATGGACAGCCACATGCTGCCGTCGGCCGCCAGCCGCATCAGATCCGCGCGCTGGGTTGGATCGTCACCAACGCCCAGATCGATCCGCCGCACCTGTCCATCCGAGGGCCGGTACAGGGTGATCCCACCGGCGCGGCCCAGCCAGATCACCCCATCACTACCGCGCTGCACCGACCAGATGCTGCCGGGGCCGAGTTGTGCATCACCGGCCAGCTGCGACAGCTTTCCATCCACATCCAACTGGTACAGGCCATGGCCGCCAACCACCAGGAAGCCCTTGCCGTCGGCGGCGGAGTTGATCAGGTACAGGCTCTCCAGCGATTTGCCGTCGAGCTGGTAGTGACTGGAAAACCGCGACCAGTCCGGACGCAGATAGGCCATGCCCTGGGTCAACATGGCGGTCCAGATGCCGCCTTCGTGATCCTGCAGCAGATCCAGCACACCACTGTTGGCAGTCAGGAAGCCGCTGCCACCGTCACCGTCCAGCAACTGCAGGTTATGCGCATCGCCGCGATACAGTCCGGAGGAGCTGCCCATCCAGTAGCGCCCATCGCGGTCATGCAGGACCATGGCCGCACGCGCCTGCGCCGCCTGCGGCCATGGCGCAGCCGACACCGTACCGTCGTCGAGTACCCGGTACAGGCCGGCATCGGTGCCTACCCAGATGCCGCCATCGCGATCGCCGCTCAGGCGGATCACATCCTTGCCTTCGAGCAGTGGCGAACGCACAGCCGCAAAGCCGTCCCCCCGCCGCCAGCGCACCAGGCCACTGGTGGTACCGATCCACATGCTGCTGTCCTTGCCGGGCAGCAAGGCGTAGATGGTGTCGTCCGGCAGGCTGCGCGGATCATCCGGCTGGTGCTGGTAGCGGCTGATCCGGCCGTCGGCATGCCGCAGGCAGATACCGCTGCCGCTGGTACCCACCCACAGGTCGCTGCCCTGCATGGCCAACGCCCAGACCTGCTGTTTGCAGATGGCCTCCAGCTCGGCGAAGCGGGTGAAGCGCTGGCGGTTGGCATCCAACATCGCCAAGCCGGCACCGTTGGCACCGACCCAAACCCGGTCCTGTGCATCGATCAGCATGGTTTCCAGCGTGTTGCCCGGCAACGAGCCCGACACCTGCGGGTCGTGCCGCCATACCCGCAACTGGGTACCGTCGTAGCGTGCAAGTCCGTCATCGGTGGCTGCCCAGACATAGCCTTGATGATCCTGGCCCAGCGCAAGCACGGTCCGCGACGGCAGGCCTTCAGCCACACCCAGACGCCGCATGCGCGGCGTTTCAGCCAGATCCAGCGCCACCGCCCAGCACGGCCACAACAGCAGCAACGCCAGCACCGTCAGCCGTGCACCCCGAAAAATCCTTTTCATCAACGCCCGACACTCCCCATCGCGGCCCCACATGCTTCACCCCAATCGGTGCGACTTTAGCGCCGGCCCCGGCCCCGGGCAAAGTCACCTGAACCGACTGCGTAACAAACCGTTGCGCAATATGCGCACAAACCATCACCTGCATCCGCCTAGAATCCCCTATCCCGACCCGGAGCCGGACCTTGCTGCCACGCCTGCTACTGCTGACCTGCGGCCTGCTCTCCTTTGCCGCCACTGCTGCCAACGAGCGCTACCGGCTTGATCCCGTGCATACCCGGGTGCTGTTCTCCATCGAGCATGCCGGCTTCTCGCATGCGCTGGGCACGGTGTCCGGCAGCGAGGGTGTGCTCGACTTCGACCCGCAGGACTGGGCCAACGCCAGGCTCGACGTCGCGGTGCCGATCACCCGGCTGGACCTGGGCGATGGCAAATGGAACCAGGCCACGCTGGCGCGCAACCTGCTCGATGGCGAGCGCTTCCCGCAGGCACGCTTTGTTTCCAGCCGGGTCGAGCCGATTGATGCCAACCACGCCCGTGTGTTCGGTCAATTGACACTGCGCGGAGTCAGCCGAGAAGTCGCGCTGGAGGTCACCCTCAACGCGCTCAAACGCCACCCGCTGCCACCGTTCCGGCGTACCGCCGGGTTCTCGGCGACCACCACGCTCAGTCGCGCCGACTTTGGCGTCAGCGCCTGGCCCTCGGTGATCGGCGACAAGGTCGAACTGCGCATCGAGGCCGAGGCCGTACGCGATGCCGGCGCCGAAGCACCGCCCGCCACCACCGAACCGACACCCGCGCCGGACAGCAGCCTCGAAGATGCCGCCGACGCAGCCCTGAAATCCGCAACAGAAACGGAAAAACACCCATGAGCCTTGAAAACACCGCGCAACGCTGGGGCAGCCTCAGCAAAAGCCTGCACTGGCTGATCGCCGTGCTGATCCTGGCCCTCGGCATCGTCGGCCTGACCATGGGCGAGTTCCCGAAGACGCCGAAGTACTTCTGGATCTACACCATGCACAAGTCCATCGGCATCACCGTACTGGTGCTGGTGGTGGTTCGCCTGGGCTGGCGCCTGTATGCCGGCGCGCCGGAACCGGTGCCCGGCACCCCGAGCTGGCAGGAACGGATTGCTTCGGCCACGCATTGGCTGCTGTACGTGCTGATGTTCGCCATCCCGCTGTCGGGTTGGTTGTACGACTCGGCCAGTGGCCTGCGCCCGTTCAAGCTGTTCGGGTTGGTCGAAATGCCCAAGCTGGTTGCCCCCAGCGAGCAGGCCAGCCAGTTCTCCCATGCCATCCACGAATGGGGCTTCTGGGCGCTGATCCTGCTGGTGCTGGCACATGCCGGTGCCGCGTTCTATCACCACATTCATCTACGCGATGCCACGCTGGCACGCATGCTGCCGCAAGGCTGGCTCAACCTTCCGCAAAAGGATTCCGCATGAACATCAAGCTCACCTCCCCCGCCGCTGTTGCCGCCGCCCTTGCCGGCATGCTCGCTGTCGCCCCGGCCATGGCCGCCGACTACCAGCAGGCGCCAGGCGCCGGTTCCATCCTGGTGTTTGCCACCAAATATGACGGTGAAGTCTTCACCGGCAGCTTCCCCGGCTTCCAGACCCAGGTCAGCTTTGACCCGGCCAACCCGGCTGCCGGCAAACTGGACGTGACCATCCCGCTGGTTGGTGCCAAGAGCGGCAATACCGATCGCGACTCCACCCTGCAGGGCGCGGATTTCTTCAACGTCGCACAATTCGCCCAGGCCCGTTACACCGCCAACGGCTTCCGCGCGCTGGGCAACAACCAGTACGCCGCCGACGGCACCCTGGAGCTGCGCGGCGTCAGCAAGCCGGTGACGCTGACCTTCACCTGGGCAGCGGGCGCGCAGCCCGTGCTGACCGGCAAGGCCACGGTCAAGCGACTGGACTTCGGCGTGGGTGGTGGCGACTGGGCCGACACCAAGACCATCCCCAACGAAACCGCGATCAGCACTATCGTCAAGCTGAACGCCAAGTAAGACGCTGCCCTCGCCCCAACCCCTCTACCGCACGCGGGAGAGGGGAATGTAGTGGCGCGCCCGGCGAGGGGGCCGCGGGCCCGCGGACCTCCCCCCCCCGCCGGGGGGGGCGCGGCAAGTGTTGGGGGGGCCCCCCGCCCCCCACCGCCCCCCCCAA
>NZ_JBXFWF010000042.1:0-41167 GCF_056854515.1 Stenotrophomonas sp. STEN063 | reverse complement strand
CCCCCCCCACTACAACAGCCTGTTCAGCGATAGACGACGTGGCGTAGCGCGAAGAAGCTCACCACCGCCAGCCCGAGCTCGACCACCGGCTTGGCCAGCCACGCATACTGCAGGCCAAGCGATTGCGCGACCCAGTCGATCAGTCCGGTACTGATCACGGTCATCAGCAGCCAAAACACCCAGAAGCGCGCAAAGCGTTTCCAGCCATGACGCTGTTCGCCTTGGGTTGCAAACGTGTAACGGCCGTTGAGCCAGAAGCCAAACAACGCGCCACTGATCCGCCCCACCAGGTTGCTCGGTGCGACGGGTATGCCAAGCGCCGTCACGGCAACAAATACCCCCCAGTCCAACGCCAGCTGCGCCAGGCCGATGATGATGAACTGGGTGCCTTGGCGGAATAGGCTCATGGCTGTGGTGGGCTCTGGCGAATAGCCTGCAATGCTAACCCCTTGCGCTTAGAATCCAGAGACTCTCGAAGGAAGTTCCACGCATGTCCCAGCCGCTGCACGTCATCATCCTCGCCGCCGGCGCCGGCAAACGCATGAAGTCGCTGTTGCCCAAGGTGCTGCAGCCCATCGCCGGGCAGCCGATGCTGGCGCACGTGATTGCCACCGCACGCGAGCTGAAGCCAGCCGGCATCCACGTAGTTTACGGTCATGGTGGAGAGGCAGTGCGCGCCGCCTTCGCCGACCAGCAGGACCTGCTGTGGGCCGAGCAGAGCCAGCAACTGGGTACCGGCCATGCAGTCCAGCAGGCCATGCCGCAGGTGCCGGATACGGCGCAGGTACTGGTGCTGTACGGCGATGTGCCGTTGATGCGCGCGCAGACCTTGAGCGCACTGCTGAACAACGGCCCGCGCCTGGCGGTGTTGGTGGCCGAGCTGGATGATCCCAGCGGTTACGGTCGCATCGTCCGCGATGCCGAAGGCAAGGTCGCGGCCATCGTCGAGCAGAAGGATGCCAACGATGAGCAGAAGCGCATCCGCACGGTGAACACCGGCATCATCACCGCCGAATCCACCGCGCTGCGTCGCTGGCTTTCAGGCCTGTCCAACCGCAATGCGCAGGGCGAGTACTACCTGACCGACGTCTTTGCCTCCGCCGCCAACGAGTACGCACCGGCCGAACTGGTGCTGGTCAGCGATGCGCAGGAAGCGGAAGGGGCGAATGACCCCTGGCAGCTGTCACAGCTGGAGCGGGCTTGGCAGCTGCGCGCAGCCAAGGCGCTGTGCGAGCAGGGCGCGCGTCTGCTGGACCCGTCGCGCTTTGACCAGCGTGGCACGGTCAAGGTCGGGCGCGATGTGCAGATCGATGCCAACGTCATTCTGGAAGGCGAGGTCGAGCTGGGCGATGGCGTCAGCATCGGTGCTTTCGTGCGGCTCAAGGACGTCAAGCTCGGCGCTGGCACGGAGGTGCGCCCGCACTGTGACCTGGAAGGCGTGATCAGCGAAGGCGCGGCCCAGATTGGACCGTTCGCACGCCTGCGCCCGGGTACGGTGCTGGCCGATGGCGTGCACGTGGGCAACTTCGTGGAGACCAAGAAGGTCACGCTGGGCAAGGGCAGCAAGGCCAATCACCTCACCTATCTGGGTGATGCGGTTATTGGCAGCGGCACCAACATCGGCGCCGGGACCATTACCTGCAACTACGATGGCGTGAACAAGTTCCAGACCACGATTGGCGACAAGGTCTTCGTGGGCTCCAACAGCTCGCTGGTCGCGCCGGTGACGATCGAGGACGGTGCCACGATTGGTGCCGGCTCGGTGATTACTCGCAATGCACCGGAAGGCAAACTGACGCTGGCACGCACACGTCAGCAGACGCTTGAAGGCTGGACACGCCCTGTCAAAAAGTCCTGAGCCCAGGTTGGCGCAGCGCGATGAGCTCGCGCTGCTACCGCGGATAGAAGCGCAGGCGGGTGAACGCCTGCGAGGGCATCCTGCTGCGAAGGTGTTTGCAGCGAGCCCAACCGAGCCAGCGTTGTTCGAACAGGCCTGGCAGCGTGGAATGTTGTGGGTCATCGTCAGTGAACAGCAACTGGCCGGCTATCTGATGGCAGGTGTGCTTGGTGCTGACTTCCATATCCAGCAGATGGACGTTGCACCGACGCATGGCCGCAAAGGCTTGGGCCGTGCCTTGCTGCGGCACGCGTTGCAGCAGGCGAGGGCATCAGGACATCACCGGGCGGTGCTCACCACCTTGAGCGACGTGGCCTGGAATGCCCCCTTCTATGCCAGCGAGGGTTTCAGTGAATGGCCATCGCATGCGCGGAGCGCAGGCATGCGCGAGGTGATGGCGGCCGAGGCAGCAGCTGGCTTTCCAATGGAGTTGCGGTTGGCGATGCAGCGAATCTTGTCGTAGCCGCAAACCGCTTCTTGTGGGAGCGGCGTAAGCCGCGAAGCCGGTGCAACATCAAAGGCGGTAAAGCCAACCCCTCCCCAACCCTCCCCTTTGCTGCGCAAAAGGGAGGGGGCGTAGTGCCGAGCCATGCTCGGCAAGGCTTTCCCCGTGGCCCCACCGATTTGTAGGAGCGGCGTGAGCCGCGAAGCCAGGACAGTTTCAGATAACCGGTGGTGCGGGTGCTGATGCGGTATCAGCTTCGCGGCTGACGCCGCTCCCACAACCATGGCTACGCCCGCTTAGTCGTGTGGCAACAGGATCGCCACGCACAGACCGCCGTCCTTGCGGTTCTGCAGGGAGATGCGACCGCCATGTGCCTCGATGATCTCGCGGGTCAAGGCCAGGCCAAGGCCGGTGCCATTGCGCTTGGTTGAATAGAACGGCATCAATGCGTTCTGCAGTACCGCTTCGTTCATGCCGGTGCCGCGATCCAATACCTCGATGCGCAGCCAGTTGGGCAGGCGCGCGATACGCACTTCCACCGAATCATCGGGTGCGCCATTGTCAGCACCGGCTTCGTGCGCATTCTTCAGCAGGTTCAGCAGGGCCTGCGAGAACTGTGATTGATCCAGGCGGCTGTACTGCTCGTCGACCATCGGCGCCATGCGGAAGCTGATCTGCTGCTGCAGGCCATGCAGGAACTGGCTCCAGGCAACGGTCTGCAGCTGCGGCTGCGGCAGCTTGGCGAAGCGAGCGTAGCCGCGGATGAAACCTTCAAGGTGACGGGCGCGTTCTTCCACCGTGCCGAAGATATCTTCAAGGCGATCATGGCGGCCGCGTCGTACCAGTTCGGCGCCGGAATGCGCCAGCGAAGCAATCGGTGCCAGGGAGTTGTTGAGCTCATGGCTGATCACGCGGATCACCTTCTTCCAGGTCTGTACTTCCTGGCGGCGCAACTCGGCGGTGAGCAGGCGCAGCAGCAGCAACTCATGCGGGCGGCCATTCAAATGGAAGGCACGACGCGACAGGTGGTAGATCTGCTCGTCGTCATCATCGTCTTCGGCCGCATCCGGATCACGCACCGCGAACAGGCTGTCGCCGCCGCGGGCAATGGCATTGCGCAGCTCGATCGGCATGTTCTCCAGCAACTCGTGCATGCGCTGACCTTCAAGCTTCCAGCCACCATGCAGCAGCTTGCGCGCGGCGGTGTTGGAGAAGGTCACACGCTGTACGCCATCGCCACCATCGGTAAGCAGCAACATCGCCACCGGGGTGTTCTGCACCATGGTGTCGAGCAGCAGCTCACGCTGCACCAGCGATTGCCGTTGTTCGCGCAGTACATCGCCCAGTTCGGCATGCGCCTGCACCAGCTGTGCGAACTCATCGTGACCGCGCCAATGCACGCCGAAGTTGAACTCGCCGTCGCGGTAGCTGCTGGTGGTGCCGGCCAGTGCCCGCAGCAGCGAACGGATCGGCGAGGTGGCGCGGCTCAACGCCCACCACATCGCAGCCAGCAGGAACACGGTGGAAACGCATACCACCACCCAGCCGCGGTCCATCCAGTAGGCCAGGAACCATGGCAAGGCCGCAGCAAGTGCCAGCACCGGCAGCAGGCGCAGGAACAGGGTGAAGGTGAAGGAGCGCGTTTTCACTGATGGCTGCTCATTCGCGCGGAATGCCGTGGCGGTCCATGCGGCGGTACAGTGCCTGCCGGCTCAAACCCAGCTCGGCGGCGGCCTGGGCGATGACGCCACCAGCGCGTTCCAGGGCGCTGACAATGTGCTCGCGGTCGGGTTCGTCTGCCGGTGCGGTGGGGCGTGCGGGCGCGCGTGGCAGGTTGAGGTCGGCAACTTCAATGCGCGGTCCCTGCGCGAGCAGGGCGGCGCGCTGGATCACATTGCGCAGTTCGCGCACGTTGCCGGGCCAGTTGTGGCGTTGCAGCGCCTGCAAGGCCGATGCCGACAGCGGTTTGCCATCGGCAAGGAAGTACTGCGCCAGCGGCAGGATGTCCTCGCGCCGTTCGGCCAGCGGCGGCAGGCTGAGCTCGACGGTATTGAGCCGGTAATACAGGTCTTCGCGGAAGCTGCCCGCACGGATCATCGCCGGCAGGTCGGCATTGGTGGCGCTGACCACGCGCACCTTCACCTGCCGCTCGCGGTTGGAGCCCAGCCGCTCGAAGCGCCCGGTTTCCAGTACGCGCAGCAGTTTCATCTGCCCGGTCAGCGATAGGTTGCCGATTTCGTCCAGGAACAAGGTGCCGCCATCGGCTGCCTCGAACTTGCCCTCGCGGGCCTTGTTGGCACCGGTATAGGCGCCGGCCTCGGTGCCGAACAGTTCGGCCTCGATCAGTTCGGAGGGAATGGCGCCGCAGTTCAGTGCGACGAATGGACCCTTCTTGTGTGCGGAGTTGGCCTGGATGATTTCGGCGATCTTTTCCTTGCCGGCGCCGTTGGGGCCGGTGATCAACACCGGCAGTTCCGAGCGCGCGACCTGGCAGGCGAGGGCGATGATGCGCTCGCTGGAAGGGTCGGCGAACACCAGCCCGCGCAGGTCGTAGCGATCGTGCAGGGCCTGTTGCTGGCGCTGCTCGCGGGCGCGACGGCGGGCCAGCTCGCGGCGCGCCTCGGCCAGTTCCAGCAGGTTGTTGACCGTGGTCAGCAGGCGACCGTCATCCCAGGGCTTGGCCAGGTAGTCGGAGGCGCCGGCCTTGACCAGTTCCACCGCGCTGTCCAGGTGCGTCCAGGCGGTCAGCAGGATCACCGGCAGGTCCGGATGCGCCTGGCGGATGCGCCGGAAAAGATCCTGGCCTTCCTCACCGGAGGTGGTGTCGGCGGTGAAGTTCATGTCCTGCAGGACCAGATCGAATTCATGTTCGGCCAGCATCGCCAGGCCCTGCTCGGGCGAGGTGGCGTGGCGGGTGTCGATGTCGTGCAGGGAGAACAGCACGTCCAGCGCGGTGGCCACGGCGGTGTTGTCGTCGATGATCAGGATCTGTGGCATCGGTTGTCGCAGAAGAAGATAAAGGGACGCGGTGCTGGCGCTGAAGTCAGCACATTACACGTTGCCGAATGTGTTGGCTGGGACGTGTGACAGTGCCATATCGAAGCCCGGCCACGCCACACGGTGAGCCGCTTGTAGTGCCGCCCTTTTGGGGGCGGTGCTGCCCTGCATCCAGTCTCTGGATCATGGAGTCGCGGCGCGGTGCCCGTAGCTCAGCACCCGCGTTGCCTGCCACTGACCATCACGCAGGCGCCAGATGATGACGAAGTCGGCTACGCCGTCACAGTGTTCGCCCTTCAGATCGCAGAATTGGTGCTGGCCTTGTTCGATGGCGCCGAAGTCCTTGATCGGGAATACCTCCAGCGTGCCGGGTAGCAACTGCCGGGTGTAGTTGCCGCAGGCATGCTTGCGGGTGTTCGCCAGCATGGAATCGCGTGTCCAGGTTACCCCGCCATTGTCGTGGTAGAACTCGACCGCCGCATCGAAATACCCCGCATGCTTCTCGAACTGGGCCGGATCGCTGCAGCGGTTGAAGCTGTCGAACATACCGTGGTCGAGTGCGGCGATGGTGTCGTGCAGGCTGCCATTGTCGGCATCAGCCGCGTGCGCGGGGACCATCGTCAGCGAGCACAGCATCAGCAGTAGGAACGTCAGCGTGGTTTTCATCGGGCGACTCCGGGAAACAGTGGAAGAGGATCAGGCAGCGCGGGTGGCGACCGCCGGTGGCACGGCCGCTGCGCGACGCGCGGGCCCAAGCACGGCGATCTGCCCCAGCAGCAGCAACAACACCGCTGCCACCGGCAGATACATCAGCGGCAGGCGTGGCAGTTCGTACCGGCTCATCAGGAACATGTTCAGCGCATAGGCCAGGATCAGCCCCACGATGATGCCGGCACTGCTAAGCAGCAGGTTCTCGAGCTGGAAATTGCGCAGGATGTGTTTGCGGGTTGCCCCCAGGGCGCGGCGGATGCCGATCTGGCGCGTGCGTTGCTGCACCCAGAAGCTGGCAAGGCCGACGATGCCGAAGGCGGTTACCGCCAGCAGCGCGACGCAGACCGCAAGCAACAGCCAGATCACCGAGCGATCACGGTGCTGGAAGGCGTCACGCATGCGTGACACGGTGCCCTGTTCCTCGATGATGCGGTTGGGGTCGGCCTTGTTCAACGCGGCGATGGCGGCCTTCAGCACGGCCTCGCGCTGCTCGGGGCTGGTACGCAGCGCATAGGCACCGTTGGAGACGCGGACCGGGAACACCATGCTGTCGAAGCGGCTGCTGAACTCGCCAGCTTCGCCGGGTGCCAGCAGGTCATCGATCACGCCCACGACCTGGGTCGGCTTGCTGCCCCAGACATAGATGTTGCTGCCCACCGCGTTGCCATCCGGGAACAGGGACCTGGCCAGCGAGTGGCTCAACAGCACGCTGGGTACGACAGGATCGGCATCGCCACCAGCAAAAGCGCTGTTCTCCAGGTACTCGTCGGGCTTGAAGCCGCGGCCCTCGCGCAGTTGCAGGCCAAAGGTCGGCAGCAACTGGCCGTCGTCCATGTAATTGGTGGCATGTACCGTCGGGCGTGTCTGGTTCGGCTGCAGGCGTATGCCCGAGCCCCAGACATTGCTGCCATACGGGATCTGGTTGATGCTGCTGACTGCCTTCACGCCGGGGACGGCGGCAAGTGCGGCCAGGTCCTGCTTGCGCAGCGCATCGTAGTTGACGTCCGGCAGCAGGCTGCTGGTGGCCAGGTAGACCAGCTCGTCCTCGGCCACGCCGCTTTTCAGCTGTATCTGCGCAACGCGGTTGCTGATGATGAAGACCGCATTGCAGATGATGGCGCAGCTGATCGCGATCTCGAACACGACCAGCAGTGCGGCAATCTTCTGGCGGGACAGCATCGACAGGGTGGGGCGGATGTCCAAAGGTGTTCTCCGTGGCGGCGAGAGCTGCCGTTGCTGACGCGGTGGATTCAGCGCCACCGTGTCACTGGCTCTTGAGCTGTAGTGCGGGAGGAATCTGCATGGCCCGCCAGGCCGGCAACAGCCCGGCGACCAGGCTCACGCCAACTGCCAGCACGAAGGTCATCCACAGGGTGGTGACATCCATCTGCGCCAGCTTTGCGTACTCGTCCGGTTGCTGGCGGATCAGCCACAGACCGATCGCCGCAAAACCCAGCCCCAGTACGCCGCCGGCCAGGCCGATGAAGCCGGCTTCGGTCAGGCATTGTTTGAAGATGTCCGCGCGTGAAGCGCCCAGCGATCGGCGTACGCCGATCTCGCCGCTGCGGCGCAGGAACTTGGCCAGCAGCAGACTGACCGTGTTGATCAGGCAGACCAGCAGGAAGCCGAAGGCCAGCCACATCTGCAGGCGCACGTCGTTGGGCACGATGCGGTTGAAGTCCAGCCACCCCATCACATCATGCAGGCGCACATTGGTGGGGCGTTCGAAGCGACCGTTGGCACGCTGGGTATCGGAATAGTCGGCCAGGTATTTCAGGTAATCGCGTGCCTTGTCCGCTGTGTCCAGCTCCACCCAGTACTGCAGCCAGGCACAGGGCGCGGTGAGGCCGCGGTTGCCTTCGCCGTCATCGCTGCTGCCCCAGCAGTTCATGTTGCCCTGGGTATCGAGCCTCAGGGTGCGCGAGGTGGAGAACGGCAGCAGCACCTGTTCGTTGCCGCCATAACGCTGGCTGGTCAGGTCGTAGAAGCGCGGCGTGGGCTTCCAGTTGCCAAGCAACCCAACCACGCGGAACACGCCCTGCGGCAGGCGCAGCTCCTTGCCGATCACGTCCTCGCTGCCGTACAGCCGCTGCGCCAGCTTGCGGTCAATGACCGCCACCAGCGCACGGCTGTCATCCTCGGCCGCACTCCATGCGTTGCCTGCTGCCAGTGGCACCTCGAACATCGGGAAAAAATCCGCCGAGGTGTAGCGCGCCATCGCCCGGAAAGGCTGTGCGGTGTTGCCTGCGGGCATCACCGTCACCGAGCCGGCCGTCATCACCGCCTGGCGGTCAGCGCGCTTCTGCCGCAACAACTCCTCGGCGTCATAGCGGGTCATCTGCTCCAGCGGGTCCGATTCCAGCGTGGCGTCCTTGCCCAGGCTGCGCGGTTCCAGCTGCGGGTAGAACAGCTGCTGGCTCTTGCGTGGAATCGGATCCCCTGACAAGACGAAGTACAGGCCAAGGGTGGTCATGGTCGCGCCGATGCCGACCGCGATGGTCAGCACCATCAAGGTGGTCAGCACCTTGTTGCGGCCGAAGCCGCGCCACGCCAATTGCAGGTAATAACCGAACATGTTCCGTCCTTGAACTGACGTATCAGGTGCTGCGTGTGGCTACTGCCGGTGGAATCGATGCTGCCTTGCGGGCCGGGCCGAACACTGCGATCTGGCCCAACAGCCACAGCAGTACCGCGCCCACCGGCAGGTACAGCAGCGGCAGGCGCGGCAGCTCGTAGCGACCCATCAGCCACTGGTTGAGCAGGTAGGCCAGCAACATGCCGACCACGATGCCGATACCGGCCAGCAGGAAGTTCTCGGTCTGGAAGTAGCGCAGGATCTGCGCGCGGGTGGCACCCAGCGCACGACGGATACCGATCTGCTTGGTGCGCTGCTGCACCCAGAAGCTGGCCAGGCCGATGATGCCCAGCGCGGTCACCAGCAACAACAGGCCACTGACGATCAGCAGCAGGCCAATCATGTCGCGGTCATTGGCGAAGTTCTTGGCACGCTTCTCCTCAACGGTCTGCTTGGTCCAGACCAGGCGGTTGGGATCGTTCTTGTCCAGCGTCGCCAATGCCTGCTTCAGCACCTCATCACGGCGTCCCTGCTCGGTGACGCGCAGGATGTAGCGGCCGCCGTTGGAGAAGTTCATGCGGATCGGGAAGATGATCGAATACGTGCGGTTGTTGTTCTGCATGTTCGGCCGCAGCAGGGTCTGCGCCACGCCCACCACGGTCACCGGGATGTTCGCCATATACAGGGTCTTGCCCACCGCATTGCCGTCCGGGAAGAACTGCTTGGCCATGGCTTCGGTGAGGATGGCCGGTGCTTTCAGCTTGCCCAGGTCTTCCACCTTCTCCAGTACATCGCTGCTCTGGTATTCATCGGCATTGAAATCGCGGCCGGCGACCAGCTTGACTCCCAGGGTCTTGAGCGCGTTCTCGCCCACCATGTACTGGGCGCCATTGATCGACTGCGCTTCGGGCTCCGCGGTGGCTGCCAGTGAGGTGTTCCAGGAGCCGCCCTGGAACGGCAGCTGGTTGACGATGGCCACGCTCTCGACGCCGGGGATGCCGCGCAGCGAGGCGATGTCCTCGGCAGTGCGGGCGTCGGCATCAACCTGCTCACCAATGCCGCTCAGGCCGATCTCGATCAGGTGGTTGTCATCGATGCCACTTGCCAGCTGCATGGCGTCGATGCGCTGCGACACGATGAACAGTGCGTTGCAGATGATGGCGCAGCTCAGCGCGATCTCCAGCACGATCAGTGCGGCGGCTGTCTTGTGCCGCGACAGCGTGGAGAGGATGGGGCGGATTTCCATGAGGTTTCTCCGGGGAAGCGTGGAGCTGGGAATGGGTTTGGTTGGGAGAGGCGAGGGCGAGGGCAACTGCCAAAGCACCCCTCCCCGGCGCTCCCCTGCGCGTTGCGCAAGGGAGGGGGTAATGGCGTTACTGGCTCTTGAGCTGCAATGCCGGGGTTACCTGCATGGCGCGCCAGGCAGGCAGGATGCCGGCGAGCATGCTGGCCAGCACCGCCAGGGCGAAGGTGACCAGCAGCATCGAGCCATCCAGGTGGGCGAGCGAGGCGTATTCGGCCGGCCGCTGGCGTACCGCCCACAGGCCAAACAAGGCGAATACCAGTCCGAGCAGACCGCCGGCCAGGCCAATCGTGCCGGCCTCGATCAGACACTGCTTGAAGATTTCGGCGCGGCTGGCACCCAGTGCACGGCGCACGCCGATCTCGCCGCTGCGACGCAGGAACTTGGCCAGCAGCAGGCCAACGGTATTGACCAGGCAGACCAGCAGGAAGCCGAAGGCCAGCCACATCTGCAGGCGCACGTCGCCCGGCACCGCGTTGCGGTATTCCATCAGGTCCATGACATCACGCAGGCGGGTGTTGGCCGGGCGCTCGAAGCGGCCGGCAGCGCGCTGCTGCTCGGAGTAGTTGTCCAGGTAGGCCTTGAAGTCCTTGGCATCGCCGGGCGAGTTCAGCTCGACCCAGTACTGGATCCACGAGCACGGCACGTTCAGTGCGGTGGCGTCATTGACCAGCTCGCGGCCGAAGCAGTTCATGCTGCCATTGCGGCCCAGCTTGAGTTCCAGTGCGGTGCTGAAGGGCAGGTAGACATCCTCCTCGGAGTCGAACTTGCCCGAGTACAGGTCGTAGAACTTGGGAGCAGGCTTCCACTCCTTGAGCACGCCTACGATGCGCATGGCATTGCCTTCGACCAGTACTTCCTTGCCGACGCTGTTTTCGCCCTTGAACAACTTGTCATTGAGGGTGTCGCTGATCACCGCGACGCGGCTGCGGCCCTGGTCCTCGTCGCTGCTCCAGCCCTGGCCGAACGCGAACGGCGTATCGAACATCGGGAAGAAGTCGGCCGAGGTGTAACGCATGCTGATGCTGAAGGGCTTGAGTGCGTCGATGCGCGGATCGACGATGCCGCCGCCGCCGGTCATCATTGCCTGGCGCGGCGCCTTCTTCTGCCGCAGCAGTTCTTCGGAGTCGAAGCGCGTCATCTGCATCTCGGGCTCTTCGCCGGGCTTGTAGCCTTCCTTGGTGTAGGGATCCAGCTGCACATAGAACAGGCGATCGCTCTTGTGCGGGATCGGGTCGCCGGAGAGCACCTTGAACACCGTCAAGGTGGTCATCGCCGCACCGATGCCGAGCGCGATGGCCAACACCATCAGTGCGGTCAGGATCTTGTTGCGGCCGAAGCTGCGCAGCGCAAGTTTGAAGTAATAACTGAACATGGACGATCCTTGGCAGCTCAGGCGCTGCGGGTGGCGACGATGGGCGGGATGGAAGCGGCGCGCAGGGCAGGGCCGATGACGGCGGCCTGGCCCAGCAAGCACAGCAGTACGGCACCCAGCGGCAGGTAATACAGCGGCAGCCGGGGGATTTCGAAGTAATGCATCAACAACTGGTTGCCGGTGTAGGCCAGCAGCATGCCGAGCACGATGCCGGCGCTGGTCAGCAGCAGGTTCTCGGTCTGGAAGTAGCTGATGATCTGGCGGCGGGTCGCACCCAATGCGCGGCGCACGCCGATCTGCTTGGTGCGTTGCTGCACCCAGAAGCTGGCCAGGCCGATGATGCCCAGCGCGGTGACCAGCAGCATCACCAGGCAGATGCCCAGCAACAGGCGGGTCATGCTGCGGTCCTGCTGGAAGTAGACCTCGCGCAGCTGCTGCAGTGTCTTGCTGTAGTCGGCGGAGATGATTGCCTCCGGCGTGACCTTGGGCGCGGCGGCGACGGCGTCGCTGACGATGCGTTGCAGGTCACGCGGGTTGGCGCGGATCACATAGGTGCCGGCCTGCGCATCGGTGGTCACCGGTACGATCACCGACCACTCCATGCCGGCCAGTCCATTCTCGCTGCGGCCCGGGTCCGGGCGCGAGAAGTGCGCCAGCACGCCGGCCACGGTGAGCTGGTAGTCGCCCATCCACAGCTGCTTGCCCAGCGGGTCCTGGCCCGGCCACAGATGTTTGGCAAACGCCTGGGTGATCCAGACCTGGGCGTGCGTCGGCAGGAAGTTCTCCACCGGCTGGTAGTCGGCGTCGCTGAACATGCGGCCCTGCACCGGCTTCAACTGCAAGGCATCGATGGCACCTGCGTCCATCGTGTAGAAATGCGGCACGCCACCATGGTGCTTGCCTTCCGGATCCAGCGAGACGCCGGCGGTGCCGGCGCGTTGGCCGAACGGCACGGCATTGAGGACGCCTACCGCCTGCACGCCGGCCTGGCCACGAAGCTGCTGCAACCAGCGGCTGTTCACGTCCACCTCTTTGCAGGCGTCACAGTCGAGCAGGCTGAGTGTTGCGATGGAGGCCTCGTCGACGCCGCTGTTCATGCCGATCAGCTCCATCCGCGATGCGGCCAGGAACAGGGCATTGCACAGCACGGCGCAGGCCAGTGCGATTTCCAGCACGATCAGGCTGGCGGCGATGCGGTGCCGCGACAACGTGCTGATGATGGGTTTGATGTCCAGGGTCATCGCTTACAGCGCCTTGATCTGCAGGGCCGGATCGATGCGGGCGGCGCGCAGCGCCGGCAGCAGTCCAGCGAGGACGGTGGTGGCCACCGCGGTGGCGAACGTGAGGCCAAGCATGGTCATGTCCAACTGCACCATGTCGGCATAGGCCAGTGGTTGCTGGCGGATGCTCCACAAGCCGACCAGGGTGAACAGCAGCCCCAGTACCGCACCGCCAACGCCGATCAACGCCGCCTCGATCAGGCACTGCTGGAACACCATCGCGCGAGTTGCACCGAGGGCGCGCAGCACACCGATCTCGCCGGTGCGACGCAGGAACTTGGCCAGCAGCAGACCGATGGTGTTGAACAGGCAGATCACCAGGAAGGCCAGTGCCATCCATGCCTGCAGCTTGACGTCACGCGGCACCACGCCGTTGTAGTCCATCCACTCCATCAGGCTGCGCAGGCGCGTCAGCTCGGGCTGGCTGATGCGGCCCAGCTGCTGTTGCTGCTGCACATAGGCCTGCAGGTGTTGCTGGTAGGCCGCAACCTTTGCCGCACTGTCCAGCTGCACCCACAGCTGCAGCCACACGCAATCGGTGTTTTCCAGGTAGCCGGGTTTCTCGGGCAACTTGTTGCAGGTGAACTGGCGGAAGTTGCCGGCGTTGATCTGCAGGCCGGTGAAGAACGGCACCATTACGTCTTCAACCTGCCGGTAGTAGTCGGCGGTGTCGCCCTGCGCGAAGCGGCCGCCAGCGACGGTGTAGAACAGGGGGGAAGGGCGCCATGGTTTGAGCACGCCGATGATGCGCACTTCGCTGTCGCGGATGCGCAGCATCTTTCCGGTGCTGTCCTTGCCGTCGAACAGGCGCTGGTTCAACTCCGAGGAGATCACCGCCACGCGGGCGCGGCGCTGGTCATCCTCGGCCGACCAGCCGGCACCGTAGGCCATCGGCACCTGGAACATCGGGAAGAAATCGGCGGTGGTGGACAGCAACGTGGTCATCATCGCCGGCCCTTGGCTAGCAGGCGCGGATAACTTGACGGGGCTGTCCACCACCAAAGCCTTGCGATCGGCTGGACCGTCACGCCACAGGTCCGTCGCCGAGGTGTAGTCGAGCATGTCCAATGGCTCGCGCCGCGCCCGCTCGCCGCGCGTCGATGCATCCACCTGCGGGTAATAGATCTGCACACTGCGCCCGGGCAGTGGATCGCCCGAGAGCAGGTGCTTCACCGTCAGCGTGGTCATCGACGCGCCAATGCCCATCGCAATCGACAGCACCATCAGTGCGGTCAGCACGGGGGTGCGGCGCAGGCTGCGCAGGCCTTGGCGGAGGTGGTAGGCGAACAGCGACATGCGCGGGATCAGCCCTGGTTGTCGGCAACGGCGGCGATGCGGGCGGCGTGTGCCAGCACCGGCTCGCGGATCAGGTCGGTGGCCTGGCCATCGACGATGTGCACGTTGCGCTGGGCGCGTGCAGCCAGTTCCGGATCATGGGTGACCATGACGATGGTGGTGCCCTGGCTGTTGATCTCTTCCAGCAGCTCCATGACGCCACGTGCCATCTGCGTATCCAGGTTGCCGGTCGGTTCGTCGGCCAGCAGCAGGCGCGGGCTGCCAGCCAGGGCGCGGGCGATTGCCGCACGCTGCTGCTGGCCGCCTGACAGTTCAGCCGGATAGTGCTTCATGCGCGAGCCCAGACCGACGTCGGTCAATGCCTTCTCGATGCGCTGCTTGCGCTCGGCCGAGGGCATGCCGCGGTAGCGCAGCGGCACATCGACGTTGTCGAACAGGTTGAGGTCGGGGATCAGGTTGAAGCCCTGGAAGATGAAGCCGATCTTCTGGTTGCGCAGGCGCGAGCGGGCGTCGTCGCCGAGGTGGCTGACGTCCTGGCCATCAAGCAGGTACTGGCCGCTGGTGAAGGTCTCCAGCAGGCCGGCGATGTTGAGGAAGGTGGTCTTGCCCGAGCCCGAGGGGCCGGTGACCGCGACGAATTCGCCTTCGCGCACATGCAGGTCCAGCGAGCGCAGCGCATGGGTTTCGACCTGCTCGGTACGGAAGACCTTGGAGACGGATTGCATATGGAGCATGGGTATTCCTTTCAGCGACGGGGAATGTGGAAGGTGGAGCGGGAGCGGGGTGCAGGGATTGCGTTTGAATGGGTGTAGCCAGGTCCGGCGATGGGGCGGGAATTCGAGGGTGGCAGCGTGGACGGCAGGGTTCACGACAACCCGGACGCCTGCAGCTGTTTCCCATCACGATTCCCGAATCCCCATTCCCGGCCCCTATCAATTGATCGACACGCGTTCGATGTCGCCGAACAGATCCGCGCCGGAGACAACGATCTTTTCGCCCGGCTGCAGGCCGGAGACGATCTCGACTTCGCCCAGGCTGCTGACGCCGGTCTGGATCGGACGACGCACCGCGGTGCCGCCGCTGACGACATAGGCGTAGCGACCACCGGACTGCTCGACGAACGGGCCGCGCTCGACCTTGAGCACGTTGTTGCGGGTGTCCAGCAGGATGCGTGCGCTCATGCGCTGGCTCTGGCGCAGGCCCGGCGGCTGCTTGTCGGAGAAGCGCAGGCGGGCAACGACTTCGCCGTTGACCACTTCCGGCGACACCGCGGCGATCTCGCCGGGGAATGGCTGGCCGGAGCCGCTGGTCAGCTGCGCCGGCATGCCGATGGCCAGGTCACGGGCGAAGCTCTCCGGCACCTTGATTTCGATCTCGAAGCGCGACAGATCGACCACGCCCAGGATCGGGGCGTTGGCGGCCACCTGGGTGTGCTGGGTGGCCTGCACCTGGCCAACCTGGCCATCGAAGGGAGCGCGCAGGGTCAGTGCGTCGACCTGACGCTTCACTTCAGCCACCACCGCTTCCTGACGATCCGCCATCAAGCGCTTGTTGCGCGCATCCAGGCTCGCCCCCTGACTCTGCAGGTTGGCGTCCTGCTGGGCGTGCTGCAGCTCGATCTGGGCTTTCTTCAGTTCGTCCTGGGCCTTGGCCAGGTCGACCTGCGGTACCGCGCCGCCATCGAAGCCGCGCTGGTAGCGTTGCAGGTCGCGCTCGGCAGCGGTGCGCACCAGGCCGGCCTGGTCGGACAGCTTGGCGCCGGTGGCGCGGGCCAGGGTGGCATCCAGTGCGGCGCGGCTGGCTTCGGCCTCCAGACCGGCCAGGGTTGCCTGTTCCTGGGCCAGCTTGCTGCGCAGTTCCGGGCTGTCGATCACCGCCAGTTCCTGGCCCTGCTTGACCACGTCACCGGCAACCACCTTCAGGGTCACGGTGCCAGCGGAGATGGCATACAGCACGGGGCTGTTGGCGGCGATGACGCGGCCGTCGGCAGCGATGTCGCGGACCAGGTCGCCGCGCTTGACCTCGGCAATGCGCAGGCGGTCACCGTCGAAGGAGCGGCTGGCGCCCAGCCAGTTGCTGACGACGTAACCGATGCCTGCCACCACCACCGCGGTGATCACTGCAGGCCACATGTAACGCCGCCACACGGGTTGCGGGCGCTGGGTACTTACCTGGTCCTGGGCGGAGGTGTCGCGGATCATCGTCGGCTTCGCTGCTGGGTTTGTTATCCATTAAGCAGGTCGCGTGCCAACTCCAAGCAATTGAATTTGTTTGGAAAATATTCATCGTTGTGAGTGTCCGGGTGTCCGCGGACGCTCGCGCGGACAGTGTCCGGGCGCCGATGTCCCGCCATGTCCGCTGGTTGTCTGATCCAGCTGACTTAGAATGTCCGCTCGTAATTACCAATGGGTAGGCCATGTGCGGGATTGTTGGGGCGATCGCTGATCGCGATGTGGTTCCGGTACTGATTGAAGGACTCAAGCGGCTGGAATACCGCGGCTACGATTCCTCCGGCATTGCCGTGCTGGATGCCGAGCACATCCGCCGCGTGCGCCGCACCGGCCGTGTTGCTGAAATGGAAAACGCTGCCATCGCCGAGCAGTTCCATTCGGTGCTGGGCATCGGCCATACCCGCTGGGCCACCCATGGCGGCGTCACCGAATCCAATGCCCATCCGCATATCAGCCAGGGCGTGGCGCTGGTGCACAACGGCATCATCGAGAACCACGAGGAGCAGCGCGAGAAGCTGCTGGCGCTGGGCTATGTGTTCGAGTCGCAGACCGATACCGAGGTCATTGCCCACCTAATCCACCATCACCTCAAGGCTGACCAAGACGATCTGCTCAGCGCGCTGCAGCGCACGGTCAAGGAACTGACCGGTGCCTATGCATTGGCAGTGATCAGCCAGAACGAGCCCGAGCGCATGGTGGTGGCACGCATGGGTTGCCCGTTGCTGGTTGGCCTGGGCGATGGCGAGAACTTCGTTGCCTCTGACGTATCGGCCATCCTGCAGGCCACCCGCCGGGTGATGTTCCTGGAAGAGGGCGACACCGCTGAACTGACCCGTCATGGCGTGCGCGTATTCGATGCCAACAATGCACCAGCACAGCGCGAGCAGCGCATGTCGGATGTATCGCTGGCCTCGTTGGAACTGGGCCCTTACCGCCACTTCATGCAGAAAGAAATCCATGAGCAGCCGCGCGCGCTGGCCGACACCATCGAGGCGGCGATTGATGCCGGTGGTTTCCCGGCAGCGCTGTTTGGCAAGAATGCCGAAGCCGTGTTCAAGGATATCGAAGGCGTGCAGATCCTGGCCTGCGGCACCAGCTACTACGCTGGCCTGACCGCACGTTATTGGATCGAAGCGATCGCCGGGCTGCCGTGCAGCGTGGAAATCGCCAGCGAATACCGCTACCGCGCCGCCTACGCCAATCCCAAGCACCTGATCGTCACCATCTCCCAGTCCGGCGAAACGCTGGACACGATGGAAGCGCTCAAGTACGCCAAGTCGCTGGGTCACACGCACACGCTGTCGATCTGCAACGTGCCGGAAAGCGCGATTCCACGTGCCAGCGAGCTGGTCTGCTACACCCGTGCCGGTGCCGAGATCGGCGTGGCCTCGACTAAGGCCTTCACCACCCAGCTGGCTGCGCTGTTCCAGCTGACCGTGGTGCTGGGCAAGCTGCACGGCAAGGTCGATGCCGAGCAGGAGAGTGGCTATCTGGAGCAGCTGCGGCATCTGCCGGGCAGCGTGCAGCACGCCTTGAACCTGGAGCCGCAGATCATCGCCTGGGCAGAGCGTTTCGCCGGCAAGTCGAACGCGCTGTTCCTCGGCCGCGGCCTGCATTACCCGATCGCGCTGGAAGGCGCGCTCAAGCTCAAGGAAATCTCCTATATCCACGCCGAGGCCTACCCGGCCGGCGAGCTCAAGCACGGTCCGCTGGCGCTGGTCGACGCGGAAATGCCGGTGGTGGTGATCGCTCCCAACGACAGCCTGCTGGAGAAGGTGAAATCCAACATGCAGGAAGTGCGTGCGCGTGGCGGCGAGCTGTTCGTGTTTGCCGACCAGGACAGCAACTTCAATGCCTCCGAGGGCGTGCATGTGATCCGCACCCCGCGCCATGCCGGCGTGCTCAGCGCCATCGTCCACACCATCCCGGTGCAGATGCTGGCCTACCACACCGCCCTGGCACGCGGCACCGACGTGGACAAGCCGCGCAACCTGGCCAAGAGCGTTACCGTGGAGTAACGCAGGTGTCACGGGAGCGTAACCGGGACTACGGATAATCACCGCCAGCAGCCCGGTCCTCTCTCCCCCGACGTTGCTCGAAGCCCGGCCCAGCGCCGGGCTTTTGCTTTGCGCAAGCAGCGGGTACGGGCCGCCGGTGACCTTGGAAAGCTGTCCATGGACTTCGGATGCCTGGGCACAGTGCGAAGGTGGTGCAGCGACGGGCTAAGCTGCCCGCCCTTGTGATCGCGAGCTGAACCAGTTGTTTTCTAGGAGTACCCAAATCGCCCCTTGCCACGCACTGCATGGTCAAGGGGGGGGCACTGTGTCCGTCGCCCCTGCAATTGGGAGCGGGTAATGAGGGTGCGGAAAAGCCACGACCGGCAAGGTCCGGGCGGGAGACGATGATGGAGCCGGCCGGACAGGACCAGCCCGGGCGCGATTTCGCTGCCCGCGCGGTCCACGACTACAGCGCCGAGCTGCACCGCTACCTGCGCCGGCGGGTGGCCGAGGCGCAGGACCTGGGTGACCTGGTGCAGGAGGTCTACCTGCGCCTGCTGCGCGTGCAGAACATCGAGACGGTGCGCAACCCGCTGGCCTATATCTATGGCATCGCCGCGCATGTGGCCAGCGAGTTCAATATGCGCCAGCGGCAGGGCCGACTTTTGTACGACTCGACCGTGGTGGACGCGGTCGCCGAGAACCCGGGACCCGCGGCTTTCAGCGAAGGCGGCGGCTTCTTCGAGCGGCAGGTAGGCGATGCGCTGGCGCAGCTGCCGGCCAACCGGCTGGCGGTGCTGCTGCTGGAGCGGCGCGAAGGCCTGAGCCACGCGCAGATCGCGCAGAAGCTGGGGCTGAGCGTGCATACGGTGAAGAAATACAGTGTCGAAGCGCTGGCGCATGTACGCGCGAGCTTGGAACGATGAACAGGATGTGGACCCTGCGACAGGCAGGGCGGGTGAAACCATGAATATCTATCGCACATCGCCGCAACAGAGCCGGGAGCGCGCCGCACGCGAGGCCGCCGAGTGGCTGCACGTCATGGGCGAGACGCCCAGCGATGCCGACCGGGCCGGCTTTGCGGCCTGGGTGGCGCGCTCGCCGCTGCACCTGGAAGAGCTGCTGATGGCGCAGTTGGTGCAGCGCGAGCTGGCCACAAGCGGCGCGTTGCAGGCCTTCGACCTGGACGCGGTGCTGGCACAGGCCCAGGCCATGGACAACGTGGTGCCGCTGCACGATGCGCCCAGCGCTGTAACGGGGGCAAGGCTGCTGGAACGTAAACCTGCCGCACGTGGGCGCCGTCGCAGGCTGGGTTGGGCGCTGGCAGCGGGCGTTGCCGCCTGTGCGTTGCTGGCGGGCAGCTGGACCCTGCTGCAGCCGGAAGTGCCGGTTCACCAGTACGCCAGCGCGGTCGGCGAGCAGCGCAGCATCGCCCTGGCCGACGGCTCGATGGTCACGCTGGCACCGGCTTCATACATTGCCGTGCGCTTCAGTGCGGGTGTGCGTGACATCGAGCTACGTGATGGCGAGGCCACTTTCGACGTGGCGCACGACAGCAGCCGCCCGTTCCGCGTGCACGCAGGCGACAACACCGTGCAGGCGGTGGGCACGCGCTTCACCGTCAACCGGCTGCCTTCGGGCACGCTGGTCGCGGTCAGCGAGGGCAAGGTCAAGGTGACGGCCAACAGCAATTGGCTGGAATCGCTGTGGCGCGACGATGCGTCCACACTGGAAGCGGGCAAGGCCAAGGTTGAATCGCTGGGCCGTCCTGCGGCATTGTCAGCCGGTGAACAGGCTCGCATACCGCAGGGCCAGCAGGCCATGCTGCGGATGCCGCTGGAAGCGCCGAACCCGCCCGCCGATGGCAAGCGCCGTCTGAGCTTCCGCAACGACACCCTGGCCGACATCATCAGCGAGTTCAATCGCTACAACCCACGACCGATCGTGGTGACGGATCCGCTGATCCGCGAGCAGCGCTACAGCGGTGTCTTCCATGCCGATGATGCCGATTCCTTCCTGCAGTTCCTGGAATGCTGCTCGCAGTTGCAGGTCAGCAGGCAGGCCGACCGCAACGTGATCGCTGCCCGCGGCAGTCGTCAGTAAGCGGCAGTGCAGGAATCCACAAAAATATTTCTGGGTTTGAGTACCCTTTTCCCGCACTTGGACACACGGATGTAACAAGAGGCTGGTTCCGCGCAAGGCGGCTCCGGTTGCTCGGTAACCATTCGATGTCTTTCGGGGGCGAATTATCCATGGGGTCCAGCACTATTCTTCATAAACACGCGCTGGTGAAGGCGGTGGCGCTAGCGCTGCTGGTCGGCACCAGCAATGTGGCGGTGGCACAGTCAGCACCTGCCGCGGCTGCGGCGGCCGATGCTGCGGTGTTCACGTTTGATATTCCTGCGCAATCACTGGCGTCGGCACTTGAAGTTTTTGCAGAGCAGTCCGGCCTGCAGGTGGTCTACGCCGGCAATGCAGGCAGTGGCGTGCAGAGCGGAGCAGTCAGCGGCCAGGTGGGCGCGGCGACGGCCCTGCAACAGCTGCTTGCACCCACCGCGTACATGCATGAGTTCATCAACGCGAAAACGGTCGCCATCCGCCCACGCAGCAGTGCAGGTGACGTGGTTGAACAGGAGGGAGGTAGCGCTGAAACGCTGGAGACGATCAATGTCACCGGTACCTACCTGAAGAACATCGATCCGGCTTCGCCGCTGATCGTGATCGATTCGCAGCTGATCGAAAGCCGTGGTTATGCCTCGATCGAAGACGTGTTGCGCAACCTGCCGCAGAACTTCTCCAATCGCACCAGCGCTTCGCGCGCGCTGGGCGAGAAGGAGTTTGGCAGTTCCTATGGCGATGGCGTGTCCGGGCTGGGTTCCTCCGGTGCCAACCTGCGTGGCCTGGGCAGCCGCTCCACGCTGATCCTGGTCGATGGCCGCCGCCGCAGCGGCTCGGCACAGGCGCAGGGCGCCTATACCGATATTTCCTCGATCCCGGTGTCGCAGATCGAGCGCATCGAAGTACTCAGCGACGGCGCCAGCGCCATCTATGGCTCCGACGCCGTGGCCGGCGTGATCAACATCGTATTGAAGAAGTCTTACGACGGTACTACCGCGCAGCTTCGTCACGAGAACTCCAGCACCGGCGCCGACGTGTCGCGGCTGGACCTGGCCCGCACCTTTAGCTATGGCAGTGGCCACGTTACTGCTGCCGTCGGGCTTGAGCGCACGCTGCCTGCCGATGTCACCAGCCTGATCCATGTTGGCCCGAATGGCCGCGGCGACTTCAGCGACCGTGGCGGCGTCAACGGCCGTACCCGCAACAAGGGCCAGCCCGGCGTGGTCTATGAGTCCTTGGATTTCGGCATCGATTACCATTTCATGGGCGAGGCGCTCGGCGTGATTCCCGGCGGCCAGGATGGCACCGCGCTGGATCCGGACAGCCTGCTCGCCTATGACCCGGCCACCGCACCGTCGACCTATGAGCGCAGCCGCATCGGTCCCAAGATCGACAATCGCTATGTCCGCATCAGTGGCGTACACGATCTTGGCGAAACCACGCAGCTGAACTACGGCATCAGCCATGTGCGCCAGGTCAACAAGGAGAATTGGCGGCCGACGCTGTTCGACTTCAGCATCTTCGAGGACGGTTACAACACCTACGTTCCCGAGGGCAATCCATACAACAACTTCGGTAGTGACGTACTGGTCGGTTATTCGTTCGAACGTGAGTTCGAAGGCATGAACCTGAGCGAAGACCAGAAGCAGACCAACAGCGACGCGCATGTCGGCATCAACGGCAAGCTGCCGTTTGCCAAGGGCTGGGATTACGAGGCGACGTACAGCATCGGCCGCGAGAAGGGCACCACCACCGCCTTGATGGACCTGACCGGCTCGATGGGCGCCGATGGCTATGCGCGCACGCTGGAAGTGCTCAATGGCTTGAACGTGTTTGGCGACGGCAGCAACGATGTCATCGTCGCGCGCAACCGCGAGCTGCTGCAGAGCCTGGTCGAGCGCCATGTCTATCGCTTCCAGTCGCGTGCCAATACCGTCGACCTGCTGACCCGCGGTGAGCTGTTCCAGCTGCCCGCGGGCAAGATCGAAGCGGCATTTGGTGCACAGCACCGGGAGCAGCGCTACAACTACGAGAGCAACCTCGGCGAACGGTTGAACTCGGAAAGCACCGGAAAATCCGAGGCGCTGTTCACCGAAATCGGCATCCCGCTGTTGAAGGATCAGCCGCTGGCCAAACTGCTGAGCCTGACCGTTGCCGCCCGCTACGAGCGCTTCGACCAGCGCGGCGACAGTGCGCTGCGCGATTGGTCGGCCGGGCTCGGTGAACTCGGTGGCTTCGATGTCGAGCAGCTGACCGGCGTGAACAATGATGGTGCTGGTGGAGTCACCGGCAGCGATACCTTGGTGTCCCGCAGCTTCAGTCGTACCAGTCCGCTGGCACGGCTGGCCTGGAAGCCGATCGATCAGCTGCGCCTGCGCGCCACCTGGGGCGAGTCCTTCCTGGTACCGCAGGCCCAGCAGCAGTTCGGCCAGCTGATCATGGACGACTACACCTCACGGGTGCTGTTCAACGGTGGGCAATTGCCGGATGGCGTCACCCAGATCGTCGCACTCAGCGGCCCCAACGTGAACCTGAAACCGCAGGTGGCCAGCGTGGTGACCTATGGCTTCGACTGGGTGCCGGGATTCGCCACCGGCCTGCAGCTGTCGGCCACCTATAACCGCACCACTTTCGACAACTACATCGGCGATCCGCTGTCGGGGCTGACCTATTCGGAGATCTTCAAGGACATCAGCAAGATGCCCGAAGGGACCTTCACCCTGGGCGAGAACGGGGTGATGCTGTGGGACAACCGTGCGATCAACTTCCTCGGCCGGCGCTCGCGCAGCGTCGATACCACCGCCAGCTATTACTTCGGCAATGACTGGGGCGATTGGCGAATCGAGCTCAATGCCGTGCGCACGCTGGAACTGACCTCGCGTTCGCTGGCATCAATGCCGACGCTGAGCTATGCGGACAGTGAGCTGGGTCCGAGCAAGTGGGCGGGCGACCTGTTCGTCGGCTGGGAAGGGAGTGCGTGGTTCGCGTCGCTGGGCAGCCATTACAGCGCCGCGCATCGCGTGCTGTACCCGCTGTCGGCCACCGCCACCGATTACAACGATTTCACTCCCAATGAAAATCCGCGTACGCGCTCGGCGTCCTACACCACCTTTGATGCGCAGGTCGGCTATCGCAAGCATCAGCGTGATGGTTGGTTGGGTGGGGTGACCGCGCGAATGGGCGTGCAGAACATGTTCGATCGCGACTATCCGTTCGTCGACAACCTGTCCGGCTTCGTCTCCAACCGCGTGAACATCCGCGGCCGCGTGCTCTACCTGGACATCAAGAAAGAGTTCTGACGCCGTCGCGTTGCTCCGTAACAACGCGGTGCGCCGATCCCTCGTCGGCGGCGCGCCGCATCCATTGCAAGGAAATCCATGAAGTCCATCGCCAACACCCTGCGCGCCAGCCTGCTGGCCAGCGCGGTCGTCGCTGCACTCGGCCTCACTGCATGCAGCCCATCGCAAACCCCGCCTGCCAACCCGGCCGAGGACGCCGCCGCCATACCTGCAGGCAGCGGTGCATACAGCATTCGCGGCACGCTGCCGGGGTTGGCCGATGGCACCGAACTCAAACTGCTGGTGCCGTCGGCGGCGACCGACCCAATGCATGTCGAACCGGTGGCCACGGCAACCGTGCAGGATGGCGCCTTCGTGCTCAGCGGTGAGGTGAAGCAGGCCGTACCGGCGGTGCTGATGGTGGGCAATCAAGGCTCGGTGAAACTGGTGCTGGAGCCCGGCGAGCTGCGTATTGAAGCCGGCGAACTGGGCCCGGTGGCCAAGGGCGGCAGCCTGACCGAGCGTGTCTACGGCTATCTGCGGGATCCCGCCTATGTAGCTGCCTACAAGGCCAACCGCGAAGCCAATCGCAAGGCCTTCGACGGTGTGGATGAGAACGACGAAGCAGCGATGAAGGCCGCGCGCGAGTCGGTTGCTGCGCCGTTTGCTGCCTTGACCAAGGTCAGGAATGACTACGACGCGGTCATCCTCGATGGTGCCGAGCCGGCGCTGCTCAAGCTGCTGGTCCTGAGCGAGAACTACGATTGGAAGCGCTACGACGTGGCCCGCCGCGCGCAGTTGTTGGCCAGCTACAAGCAGGAGCTCGGCGCGCATCCCTTGATCGTGCAGATGGAGCAGGCCGCGGCCGACTACGCCAAGACCCAGCAGCTGGCCGAGAAGTTCGGCCCGGGCAAGCCCTATGCCGACATCGAGGCCGTCGGTGTGGACGGCAAGGTGGTCAAGCTGTCCGAGGTGCTGGCGCGCAACAAGCTGGTGCTGCTCGATTTCTGGGCGTCCTGGTGCGGGCCGTGCCGTGGCGAATTCCCACATCTGCTGAAGGTGTACCGCGAGTTCCACGCACACGGCTTCGAGATCTACGCCGTGTCGCTGGATGAAGACAAGGCGGACTGGACCAAGGCCATGCAGGAAGAGGGCGGCAGCAACGACCTGCCGTGGATCAACCTGCAGGCACCGGGCTTCGAGGACAAGGCCGCGCAGACCTATGGCGTGGTGCAGCTGCCGCAGAACTACCTGATTGCCGGTGACGGCACCATTGTCGGTGTCGGCATGCGCGAGTGGGACGTCGAGCGCGCAGTGCGTGCGCAGATCAAGAAGGTTGAAGATGCGCCTGCACGTTGATGTCATCCGCCGCGCCGCGCTGAGCGCATTGTTGCTGCTCGGCGTACTGCTGCCTGGCGGCGTGCTGGCGCAGGTGCAGGCCGAGCTCGTCGCGGCGCAACGTTCGGTGCAACCTGGGCAGCCGCTGCAGCTCGCCCTGCGCATGCAGCACGATCCGCATTGGCACAGCTTCTGGAAAAACGCTGGTACAGGCTTGCCGACCAGGCTGATGTGGGAGCTTCCACCGGGCTGGACCGCCGAGGCGATCCAGTGGCCAACGCCAATCCTGGTCCGTGACCGCGAAGGCAATATCACCGGCCACGGTTACGAAGGCCTGTCCTACCTGCCGGTGCGATTGATCGCTCCGGCTGACCTGAAACCCGGCAGTGTTGTCGAGTTGAAGGCGCAGGCGCGCTGGCTGATGTGCGAAACCGTGTGCATCCCGGGCAAGGCAGCTTTGAGCCTGAGCGTGCCGGTCAGTGCCGACCTGCCACAGCCTGATGCCGATATGCAGGCGGCGTTGGCGGCATTGCCGATGCCAGGTTCCAGCGAAGGTTGGCAGCTGGCGGCAACCCGTGAACAGGGTGACCTGACCCTGCGCGTGGCCGCACCGGCAGATATCGCCGAATTGCATTTCTTCCCCGCCGACGAATTCGTTTCCTACAAGGTGCCGCAGACCATCGGCAATCGCGGCGCACGCGCCTTGCTGAAGTTGCCTCTGGATGCGGCCGAGACCATGCCAGCCGATGCGGCGCTGCGCGGCGTGCTGGCTTACACCGACGCGCAAGGCGTCTACCGTGGTGTCAGCATTGAGTTGCCGTTCGTGGCCGAGGCCGAGGCGACTGCCTTGGTCAGCACGGCCGACCTTGGGGCTGCACCGGCTTCAGGTGCAGGCAATGATGGTGCACAGCTGTCGCTGTTGGTGCTGCTGTTCGCAGTGCTCGGCGGGCTCATCCTCAACCTGATGCCCTGCGTGTTCCCGGTGCTTGGCCTGAAGGTGGTTGGCTTCATCGAGCAGGCTGGCAATGACAGGCGCAAGGTCAGCCTGCATGCGCTGTCGTTCACCGCCGGTGTGCTGCTCTCGTTCTGGGCGTTGGCGGGCATGCTGGCGGTGCTGCGTGAAAGCGGACAGCAACTGGGCTGGGGCTTCCAGCTGCAATCGGCACCGTTCGTGTTCGTGCTGACGCTGGTGATGCTGGCCTTCGCGATGAACCTCAGTGGCGTGTTCGAAGTTGGCATGCGCGCCACCAGCGTCGGCTCAGGCCTGCAGATGCGGAGTGGTGTGGCCGGCAGCTTCTTCAGCGGCATGCTCGCCACCGTGGTGGCAACGCCGTGCAGTGCGCCGTTCCTGGCACCGGCCTTGGGCGCAGCGTTGGCCCTGCCAACCGCGCAGTCGTTCCTGGTGTTCACCGCCATCGCGCTGGGGCTGGCGCTGCCCTACCTGCTGTTGTCGGTATTCCCGTCGCTGGTCAAACTGTTGCCGCGCCCCGGCGCGTGGATGGAAACCTTCAAACAGCTGATGGCCTTCCCGCTGTATGCCACCGTCGGCTACCTGCTGTGGGTGCTTGCGGGGCAATTGCACGAAGCGGCCCTGCTCAATGCCTTGTTGGCGCTGTCACTGTTGGGCTTCGGTGTGTGGCTGTATGGCCGTGGCACCCGTCCCGGTGCACGCGGCGGCTGCGCCAGATTCGGTGTGGTTGCCGGCGTGCTGGTGCTGGCAGGGGCGGTGCTGTTCGGTTGGCCGCGTGCTCCAGCGCCGGAAGCCCTGCAATGGGAAGCCTGGAGCAGCGAGCGCGTGCAGCAGCTGCAGGCCGAGGGCCGCCCGATCTATGTCGACTTCACCGCGCGTTGGTGTGCTACCTGCCAGGTCAACAAGAAGGTGGTGTTCGCCGCGGCACGGGTGAACGACTACTTCCGCGACAACGAGGTGGTCGCGCTGAAGGCTGACTGGACCAACGCCGATCCACTGATCACCGCCGAGCTGGAACGTTGGAACCGCAGCGCGGTGCCGTTCAACCTGGCCTATCCGGCCGGTGGCGGCCCGCCCCGCGAACTGCCCGAGGTACTCACGCCGGAGATCGTGCTCTCCGCGCTGGACAACGTTACCCCACCAAGACGGGATTGAACTCCCGCCCCGACTTTCCCCGCGCCTCCGGGCGCATCTAGAGAGAACGCAACGCATGATTTCGCAACGCCTGTTGTGCGCCGGCCTTGCGCTGGGCTTGATGGCAGCTGCTGCTGCCTCGGCCGAGCCGGTCAAGGTCAATGGCTTCACCTACGTAAAATCCGCCGATGGCATCGACGAGTACCGGCTCGACGCCAATGGTTTGAGCGTCCTGCTGCTGCCCAACCACGCCGCACCGGTGGTGACCTTCCAGATGACCTATCGGGTCGGTTCGCGCAACGAGGTGACCGGCACCACCGGTGGCACCCACCTGCTCGAGCACCTGATGTTCATGGGCAGCACCAACTTCGACGGCGCTAACAACGTCGACACCTACCTGGACCGCGTCGGTGCCGGCTTCAACGCCACCACCTCGCTGGACCGCACCAACTACTACGCCACGCTGCCGCCGGCCGCGCTGGACGGTTACATCGCCATCGAAGCCGATCGCATGCGGGGTCTGCTGCTGCGTGAGAAGGATCGCCAGAGCGAAATGACGGTGGTGCGCAACGAATACGAGCGCAACGAAAACAATCCCAACGGCGCCTTGATGAAGCTGATGTGGGCGACCGCCTTCAGCGCGCATCCGTACCACCATCCGGTGATCGGCTGGCGCAGCGATATCGAGAAGGTGTCCATCGAGAAGCTGCGCGCGTTCTACGACACCTTCTACTGGCCGAACAACGCCACTGTCACCGTGGTTGGCGATATCGACAGTGCCAAGGTGCTGGCCAGCATTGGTGAGAAGTTCGGCAAGGTGCCGCGCTCGCCGCATGCCATTCCCGAGGTCTACACCACCGAGCCGGAGCAGCAGGGCGAGCGTCGGGTGACGCTGCGTCGTGCTGGTGAAACCGGCACGGTGATGATGGCGTACAAGGCCCCGGCGGGCCTGGACAAGGACATTCCGGCACTGAACGTGCTGGAGCTGGTGTTGCAGGGCGGCCGCAGCGCCCGCCTGCAGCGTGCGTTGGTGGACACCAGCAAGGCGGTGGCGGTATCGGGTGGCATGTACCAGCAGCGCGATCCCAGCCTGTTCATGCTGAGCGTGGCGTTGGCCCCGGACAGCAAGCACGAAGAGATCGAGAAGATCGTCCGCGAGGAGATCGCCAAGGTTGCCCGCGATGGCGTCAGCGTCGAGGAGATCAAACGCGTGCTTGGTCCGTACCGTGCCGAGGAAGCCTACCGCCGCGATGGCACCGACCAGGCCGCCGATGCGCTCAACGAGTTCATCGCGATGGGCGATTGGACCCTGTATTCCAGCGCCTTGAAGGATCTTGAGAAGGTCACCCCGGCCGACGTGCAGCGCGTCGCCGGCAAGTATTTCACCGCAGAGCAGAGCACGGTTGGCTGGTTCGTGCCGGAGAGCAGCAAGTGAACAACGCAAAACGCATTCGACTGATTCCGTTGGCACTGGCTGCACTGTCCAGCCTTGCCGCATTCGCCGCACAGGCCGGCGTCGCCGACACCGCCGTGCACGCCAAGGCCGCCGGCATCGACCTGATCGTCTACCCGATGGGGGTCAAGGACGTGGTCACCTTCACCGGCTCGATGCCGCTGGGTGACGCCTTCCTCGCCGCCAAGGGCGACAACCCGGCAGTGCCGACGCTGACCGCGATGCTGCTGGAAGCCGGCACCACCCGCCGCGACAAGTTCGCCATCTCCGATGCGCTGGACGGCATCGGTGCACAGCTGTCCTTCAGCCCCAGCGCCGCGCGCATCGGCATCTACGGCAAGAGCCTGAAGCAGGACCTGCCGACCGTGCTCGACCTGCTCGCCGAACAGCTGCGCCAGCCGGCCTTCACCGCTGAAGAGTTGGCCAAGGCCAAGGTGCAGCTGGAAGCGGCATTGCGCCAGGCCAGCGACAACCCCGGCACGATGGCCCGCGAAACCATGATGCTGAGCATCTTCCCGGCTGGCAGCATCAACGCACCTGCTCCGCGCGAAGCCATGCTCAAGGCCGTACCGCAAGTGACGCTGGAGCAGATCAAGGCCTTCCACGCCAAGTACTACGGCCCGGCGCACATGACCCTGGTGTTTGCCGGTGACGTCGATGCCAAGGCGATCGAGACCGCGGTCGCACACGGCTTCAACGGCTGGAGCGGCGGCGTGGATTATCTGCGCGACGCACCGGCACGGCTGCCGGCCAAGGCCGCCGAGCACAACATCGCGATGAAGGACAAGGCCAGCGTCAGCGTGTTCCTGGGCCAGTCCACCGGCCTGCGTTACACCGATGCCGACTACCTGCCGATGACGGTGGGCGTGGACGTGTTGGGTTCTGGCTTCACCGGCCGGCTGATGGCAGCGGTGCGGGCGAAGGAAGGCCTGACCTACGGCATCGGCGGCAACCTGCTGGGCAGCGACTACATGGACGGCGGCCTGGGCATCAGCACCACCTTCGCACCGGAGCTGATGGACAAGGGCATCGCCAGCACCCGCCGCGAACTGCAGCGCTGGTGGAAGGATGGAATCACCGCCGACGAACTCGACGCACGCAAGCAGGCCATGGTCGGCAGCTACCAGGTTGGCCTGGGCAATACCGACGGCATGTCGGCGGCGATCATCGGCACGGTTGAGCGCGGTGTGGGCCTGGCCTGGCTGGACAACTACCCGCAGGCGATCCAGTCGGTGACGCTGCAGCAGGTCAATGGCGTGATCCGCAAGTACGTGGACCCGCAGAAGATGGTGCTGGTCAAGGCCGGCACCTTCAAAAAGTAAGTCGCAGCCTCTGCCAAGTGGTTCGACACCAACAAACGCCGGCTTATGCCGGCGTTTGTTGTTTCAAGACCATGCGTTGGTCAGGCGCGCACGGTATTGGAAATGATCTCCACCCAATAACCGTCCGGGTCCTTGATGAAGGCCAGGCTCTTCATGCGGCCATCGCTCAGGCGCTTCTGGAACGGCACGCCCAGTTCCTCGAAACGGGCACAGGCCGCTTCCAGTTCCGGCACCGACACGCAGATGTGGCCGAAGCCGCGCGGGTCGCTGTTGCCGTCGTGGTAGACCGGGCCATCCTGGTTCTCGGTGCCGTGGTTGTGGGTGAGTTCCAGCACACCGGGAATACCGGCCATCCACAGGCGGCGCTCGGCATCGTCCTGCGGCACCTGTACACCGGCCGGCACATAGGCCAGGAAGTACAGGCTGAACTGTGCTTCGGCGAAATCACGCTGGTCGATCAGCTGGAAGCCGAGCACGCGCGTATAGAAATCCAGCGAGGCGCGGATGTCCTTGACCCGCAGCATCGTGTGGTTGAACACGAAGCCATTGGTTTCGGCCGGCACCTGGGCGGCAACGCCAGGCTGTTGGGCAAGGGTTTGAAGGCTCATGAAAACTATCCTGTTGCGATGAATGGGGGAGGGCGGGTGCGCTGCCGTGGCAGCGTAACGCTCATGCAAAAAGTTGCATTTGAAATCGCTAGCCCAGCTTGCATGCGTCGATACAAAAAATCATCAACTGCATACCTTCCACGGCTAGGCGGCTGCGCGCGCGCTGGCTATGCTGCGTCGCAGGATAGTCGTTGTTCCCCTGTTTTTGATGAAGCGCGCATGCATCGCCTGATGTGCGCTGGGAGTGACGCTGGCGCAAGGCCTGCGCGGATTGTTGGCAGAGGATGCCACCACGGACGGAGCCATGACGTGAGCAACGGAGGTTGACAAGGTTTCGCTGCTCGCGTTATTCATTGTATGTATATACAAATAAAGAGGCTGTCCGGAACTTCATGTCCTACCGTGTGTGGCTGCCGTTGCTGCTGATGCTGGTGCTCGCCGTTGAAGGCGTGCTCGGTGCATGGGCGAGCACGCGCATGGTGCTGCATGCGGATGGGGCTCCGTCGGTTGCCGGAATTACCCGCGCGGCCAGTGCCAGCTGTAATCCGGTTCGAAGTGATCTGGTGAATCGCACGTCGGCAGCGCCGGGCGCAACAGCTGGCAGCGGCCACGACGAGCACGCTGGCAAGTCGACTTCCAGCCATGCCGATGACTGCAGCTGCGCTGACAGCGTGGGCTGCGAATGTCTGTGTGTGTTCACCATCTATCCCCCCGCGACGGCGCTGTTGTTCGCCGGTGCGCATCCGCCGGTATCGGCCGATACGCCATTGCCGGTGCTGGTATTGCCGGCGGGCAGGCTGTCCCGCGTCTTCCGACCTCCCATCGTCTGAGCGGTTGTTCTCGCGTCACCACGACGTAGTAGTGAACCGTGCTCGCGCCCGCGACCGCGGCTATCGCCCCGAGACAGAATCCCAGCGAGAGAGAACATGTATTTGAAGCCCCAAGCCTTGGCTGCGGCCATTGGCACGCTGCTGTGTGCCACCGCCATCCACGCTGCCAACGCGCAGGACGCGCAACCCCCGAATGAAGCCGCCCGCACGCTGGATGCCGTGCAGGTCACCGGCAGCCACATCAAGCGCGCGCAGTTGTCGGGCGTAGGCCCGGTCAGCGTGATCGACGCGCAGGCCATTGAACGCTCCGGCGCCACCTCGGTGGACACGCTGTTGCAGCGCCTGCCGGCCTCGGCCGGTTTTGCCGGCAGCCAGAGCAATGCCTACTGGGCCGAGAATGGCTATGGCACCACCCAGGTCAATCTGCGCGGCTTGGGCATCAACCGCACCCTGGTGCTGCTCAATGGTCGCCGCATCGTCAATGGCGGTACCGGCGCCAATAGTTCGGTCGATCTGAACATGATCCCGGTGTCGTTGATCGAGCGCGTGGAAGTGCTCAAGGACGGCGCCTCAGCCATCTACGGCGCCGACGCGGTGGCCGGTGTGGTCAACATCATCACCAAGCAGGGATTCGACGGCGCCGAGGCCGCGGTGCGTTACGGCCAGACCACGCGTGGCGATGGCGATGAAACCGCTGTCGACCTGGCCTGGGGCGTCACCAGCGATCGCGGCTCGCTGATGGCCGGCATCAACTACGCCGAAGGCGGCACGGTGAACATGGCGTCGCGAGCGCCCTGCGGCCTGGCCGAAGTAGGCGGCAAGCTGGTGTGCTCGGGCAGTTCCACCACGGTGGGTGGCCGCGCGCTGCTGGCCGATGGCAGCCGCGTCAACTTCAACCAGGTACTGGGCGGCAACGGCGATTTCTACGAACCGTACTCGGCCGCCAAGCACAACTACAACGGCAACCCCACGCTCAACGCGGTCAATCCGATCAAGCGCATCAGCATGAGCGTGTTCGGTGACAACCAGATCAGCGAGAACACCACCGTTTTCACGGAGCTGATGTACACCAACCGCCAATCCGATCAGCTGGCCGCGCCGGGCGGACTCGGCGTGTATCGGCCGATCAACATCGCCGCCAATCACCCGACCAACCCGACCGGACAGGACCTGCTGCTGCAGCGCCGTCGTCTGGAAGAAGCCGGCCCGCGCCATTTCTCGCAGGAGGTGAATACCTTCCGTGGTCTGGTCGGAGTGAAGGGCCAGTTCGGCACTGGTTGGGACTGGTCGGCGGCCTTGAACTGGGGCCGCAACACGGGCGTTGATGGTTCGGACAACGTCGCCAATCTTGATCGTGTCGAGCAGACCTTGAACCGCAGCGTCTGCAGCCCGGTGCCGGGCGCAGCGATTCCCTGCGGCGACTATCTCGGCTATGGCGATCTGAGTCGCGAAGTGCTCGACTACATCCTCTACACCTCGCGCGATACCGGCGGCAACGAACAGAAGAGTTTCACTGCCAATCTGAGCGGACAGATCTTCGAGCTGCCTGCAGGTTGGGTAGGCTTCGCTGCCGGCGTGGAAGTGCGCAAGGAACGCGGCTGGCGTAATCCCGATCCGCTGACCGTGCTGGGCATCGGCAATACCAACCAGCAGGACCCGATTGCCGGTGAGTACACCGCCAAGGAAGTCTTCGCCGAGTTGGCCATTCCGCTGCTGCAGGACAACGTCATCGCTGATTCGCTGTATCTGAATCTGGCCGGGCGTGCGTCGGACTACGATCTGTTCGGTCGCGATTACAACTACAAGGCCGGCCTGGATTGGCAGATCAATCCGGCGCTGAAAGTACGCAGCACCTATGCCACCGCCTTCCGCATCCCGAACATTCCGGAACTGTTTGGCGGCGTGGCCGAGGGCAACCTGACCACCACCGATCCGTGCAGCAACTGGTCGGCGTTGCCGGCGGGCTCCACGGTTCGTCAAAATTGCCAGGCCTACGGCGTGCCGGCTGGCTACGTGCAGCCGGGCAATACCATCCTCACCACCTCGGGCGGAAACTCGGCGCTGGAGCCGGAAGACGCCACCTCGTTCACCGCGGGTGTGGTGTGGACACCGGCGTTCCTGTCCGGGCTGACCTTGACGCTGGATTACTACAATATCCGCATCAAGCACGCGATCCAGCGCATCGACGGTTCCACCAAACTGGCCATCTGCTACAACACCCCGGGGCTGGCGCATCCGTTCTGCGATGCCAGCAACTTCACCCGCAATCCGCGCACCGGCGAAGTGGACTTCCTGTCCTCGCAACCAGTCAACGCCGCCAATGAGCATGTCACCGGTTACGACTTCGGCGCGCTGTATGAATTCAAGGCCGCCGGCTTCGATGCCAGCGTCAGTGCCGATGTGTCCTACCTGCAGCGCTATGACGTGCGGCCGTACGACGGTGCCGACCTGATCGAGTACGCCGGCAAGATCACCGGCGGACGCGGCAGCTATGCCAAGTGGCGTGGCCTGGTCTCGGTCAATGCCTCGCGCGATCAATGGTCGGGTACCTGGAGCACGCAGTACATCGGTCGCGCTGATGACATCAATGCAGCCCGCGGTGACATCGGTGACCACGCGCCGTCGGTGTTCTATCACAACCTGCAGCTCAAGTACGCGGTGAGCAAGGCGCTGGATGTATCGCTGGGCTTGGACAACGTCTTCGACAAGAAGCCGCCGTTCATCCAGAGCTACACCGATGCCAACACCGATACGATGACCTACGACCTGCTGGGTCGCCGCTGGTACGCACGCATCGGCTACCGCTGGTGATTGGATGCGCCCCGTCGCAGCTGCGGCGGGGCGCGTCATTGAACGAGGACGATGTTGATGAAACCCGCATTCTGGGCACGCCGTGCCCACAAATGGATCGGTCTGGTGATCGGTGTGCAGGCGCTGCTGTGGATGCTCAGCGGCGTCTACATGACCGTGGTGCCGCTGGACGTGATCCATGGCGACCACCTTGCCCACGTGCACGGGACGCCGCTGCCGGCGCAGACCGCGCGCGTTGGTGCCGATGTGCTGGGCACGCGCTACCCGCAGATGGAATCGTTCCGGCTAAAGCATGTGCTGGAGCGCGAGGTCTATGAGATCCGCCAAGGCAAACAGAAGTATCTGGTAGATGCTGCCAGCGGCGAACGCCTGGCACCGATGGACCGCGAGCAGGCCATAGCGCTGGCGCAGTCGCTGTACCAGGGCGAGGGCGAAGTGGAGCGGGTGGAGTGGATCACCCGTGCGCCATCGGAGGTAAAGACCCGGCCGGTGCCGATGTGGGCCGTGCATTTCAGCGGGCGCGGTGACAGCACGCTGTACCTGTCACCCGACAGCGGTGAGCTGCTCGCGCGCCGGCACGACCTGTGGCGCATTTTCGACTTCGTGTGGATGTTGCACATCATGGATTACGAGAACCGCACTGACGTCAACAACACCTTGCTGCGCGTGGCCTCGGTCATTGGCCTGGGCTTCGCCCTCAGTGGCATCTGGCTGCTGTTCTACAGCTTCGGCAAACGGAGGAACGCATGACGCCCTGGATGCGGACCCTGCACAAGTGGGTGGGCCTGATCGTCGGCCTGCAGTTCGTGGTGTGGCTGGGCAGTGGGCTGATGATGAGCCTGCTCGACCCAGACAAGATCGAGGGCAGTGCCCAGCAGGCAGCAGCAGTTGCCAACCCTGCGTGGCCGGCCGCGACAGTGTCGCCAAGCGTGGCGCTGGCCGCAGCCAAGGGTGAGGCGGCAACACTGGACAGTGGCTGGTTGCTGGAACAGCCGGTGTACCGCCTGCAGTCGCCGGAAGGCACCGAGGTGATCGACGCCCGTGACGGCAAGCGCATCAGTATCGATGCGGCGATCGCTGCGAAAGTTGCGCAGGCTGCGTATGCCGGTGATGGTGTTGCCGCCGCGCCGCAGTACCTGGAGAAGACGCTGGAAACCCGGGCCAACCCGGATCCGGTATGGCGCGTCGACTTCAGTGATGCGCAGGACACGAGCATCTATGTGTCCGCGCACAGCGGCCAGGTGATGGAGCATCGCAACGCGACGTGGCGGTTGTTCGACATCTTCTGGATGCTGCACATCATGGACTACAGCAGCCGGGCCAACTTCAACAACCCGCTGGTGGTTGGCATGGGCATCGGTGGTCTGTGGCTGGCGCTGACCGGTGTGTGGTTGCTGATCGCCAGTTTCCACCTGCAGGAGTTCATCCCACGTCGCTGGCGTTCACGCCGGCAGCTGATGGTCTATGCACCGGGCGGCGCGCATCTGCGCACGGTCGAGGTAGCCAGTGGCGACAGCGTTTACGTGGCGCTCGCACGTGAGGGCATCAATCTTCCCTCCAACTGCGGTGGCGGCCAGAGCTGTGGTCTATGCGAGGTGCGGGTACGTTCCGGTGCCAGTAAGGCAACAGCGGCAGATCGCGCGCACGTGGCCGAAGCAAAGCGCAAGGTCGGCTGCAGGTTGGCCTGCAATCTGCAGGTGGATGAGGACGTCGAGATCGAAGTGGCCGGCGGTGCCAGCCTGTGGACCGACCACTGGGCCGTCGTCGAGAAGGTCGTCGCGGTGACGCCGTTCCTGCGCGAGATCCATCTGCGCCCTGAGCAGGCCGCGGACGCGCAGTTCCAGCCGGGCTGCTACCTGCAGATGCACGTGCCCGAGTACGAGTTGCCGCGCAGTGCGGTGTGGTACCCGGACGAGCATGACGAGGATTGGAAGGGGCTGTCCTTGCCTGCGACCTTACAGAACAAGACCGCGGTGCGGCGCTCGTACTCGCTGGCGACACCGGTATCGAACGCGGACGGCGGCCTGGTGCTGCTGGTGCGCTTCAGTCCCGGCTGGCAGGAGAACCGCAAGCATCCGCCGGGCAAGGGCTCGACCTATGCCTATACGTTGCGTGAGGGTGACCGTGTCCGCTACAGCGGCCCGTTTGGTGATTTCGCACTCAGCGGCAGTGAGCGCGAGAAGATATTCATTGGCGCCGGTGCAGGCATGGCGCCGCTACGTGCACTAATCCAGCAGCGCTTGGATGAAGGTGGTGGTGAACGTATGCATTACTGGTACGGCGCCCGTGGCGAGCGTGATTGCCCGTACGTCGAGCAGATGCAGGAGTTGGCGCGTGAGCATGCCAACTTCAGCTGGCATCCGGTGTGGTCGGGGCAGGGGACGGATGCACGGCGTGTGCATGATGCGATCCATGAAGACCTGTTGAAGCAGCATCCGGATCTGGCGGGTTGCGAGTTCTATCTGTGTGGACCACCGGCGATGTTGGCGGCGACCAGGCAGCTGTTGCGCAAGCTGGGTGTTGCGGATGAGCGGGTTGCGTTTGATGACTTCAAGATCTGACGCAGGCTTGCTGCAGCTGAGCTGCGGCAGTTGCTTAGGCGGCTGCCGTGGTTGTTGGCTCTTGCTATTGCTTTGGCTTTTGCTTTGGCTGTTGCTTCGGCCGTTGCTTTGATCTTTGCTTCCAGCATTCCCTTCTCCCGCTTGCGGGAGAAGGTGCCCGAAGGGCGGATGAGGGGTGCTTTTGCACCTTGCGGTAAAGCCCCTGCCGAGCATGGCTCGGCACTACAACGGCACGCGGCTTTGGTCCCGTCCCTTGCGCTGAGGCAAGGGGGCTACGAATCAATAGTTCGTCTATTGCGCCTCTCCCGCCCGCGAGAGGGAGAGGAGCTTTTAGCGCAAATTACTCGTGCTTTGAGAACTCGCTCAACGAACCATCATTGCCGAGCAATGCAACCGTGAACGCCTGGCGGTAACCATCCGGCGATTCCATGCCCGGCGTACCCACCGGCATGCCCGGCAGCACCAGGCCACGTGCCTGCGGGCGCTCGGCCAGCAGCTTCTTGATGTCTTCCACCGGGACATGGCCTTCCACCACATAGCCGTCGATCTCGGAGGTGTGGCAGGACATCATGCCGTCGCCGATTCCCAGCCGCTGCTTCACCGCCATCATGTCGCTGGTGTCATTGATCTGTACCGGGAAGCCTGCGGCCTGCATATGCTCGGCCCAGCCACCACAGCAGCCACAGTTCGGGTCCTTGTGCACAACCACCAACGGCAAGGCCTTGGTAGCCGGCGCAGCTTCAGCAGCCTTCGCAGGTGCCGCAACAACCGCAGCGGCTGCCGTGCTGGCAGTTGACGGACTGGCATTGCAGGCACTGATCAACAAGGTGCCGGCAGCCAGAACCAGCAGCGAGAACATCGGCTTTGAACGCATTTTCATGATCTAGATTCCTTGGACAGTTTGCCGCACAGGCCGGAGGCCAGTGCGGCAGTAGGGCGTCACAGCATCGACAGGCCGCGCTCGAATTCCTTGGCGTCGAGCTTGCCATCACGGTTGCCGTCGCTCATGCCGAAGTGCGGCAGCAGCGGGTGACCGCTGGGCAGCTCCTCGCGGCTGATGAAGCCATCCTTGTTGGCATCGAAACGCTTGAACGTCGCCGCTGCATCAGCCTGCGGTGCCTTTGCAGCCGGTTTTGCAGCCGGTGCGTGGTGCTCATGGCCGGCATGCTGGGCCTGCGCGATGGAAACGGAGGCAAGGGAGGTCGCGCCGACCAGTGCGGCCTGGAGAAAGAATTTCATCGAATGTATTCCTTGTAACGAGAGTGGGGATGGCGTCGGCATGCGACGCCATCACTACGAATCAGAACCAGAAGCGCACACCGGCAACCCAGCGCGATTCGCTCACGCCTTCGCCGGCATCACGGTGCAGGTCGGCGGTATCGCCGAACGCGCGCTCGTGCACGAAGCCCACATACGGTGCGAACTTGCGGGTGAACTCGTAGCGCAGGCGCAGGCCTGCTTCCACGCTGCTCAGGCCCCTGCCCACACCGCGGCGCGGATCATCATCGGCAACGATGCTGGCTTCCACCACCGGTTGCAGGATCAGCCGGTTGGTCAGCAGCACGTCGTACTCGACCTCGAAGGCCAACTCGGCCTTGCGCGGTCCGCCGATGTAGGCCATCGCCGAGACTTCGAACTTGTACGGAGACATGCCCTGCAGGCCGAAGGCTGCGCGGGTCAGATCCGGGGATTCGCGGCTGTTGTCATGCCGCGCACCGGCCACCACGTCCCACCACGGCGAGATCGAATGCCCGTACAGCGCATCCACCGACCAGTCGCCGAGCGCGTTCTCGCTGCGCTCGCCCTCACTGCGGATCCATAGGCGGTTGATGTCGCTGCCGAACCAGGAGTCGATGCCCCAGGCCTGGCCGCTGCCGTGGGCGTTGTCCCAGGCTTCCAGATGATCGAATACCACCAGGCTGTGGAACGACGGTGCGTGCTCCATCGCATGCGGCTTCAATACCGGGAAGGCATCGTCGAAGTCCTGCTTGGTCGGCGTCGGGATCGGTTCGCGCGGCGCGTCGCTGGCGCTGTTGCCCTGCATGTTGTGACCGGCATGCGGATCCGAGGGCATTGCATGCCCCGCGTGCGGGTCAGCTGCCGCGCCGTGGCTGGAATGATCTTCCGCCTTGGGCATTGCATGGTCGGCATGCGGATCGGCGGGCATGGTATGGCCTGCATGTGGATCAGCAGCCTTGGCTTTGCCACCATGACCACGGTGCGCAGCATGCGGATCGGCCGGCTTGGTCTTGGGCATGTTGTGCCCGGCATGCGGATCCACGGCCGGCTTTGCTTCAGCGGCGTGCCCGGCGTGGCCCGCATGTGGGTCCTGCGCGAAGGCATTGCCACTGGCGGCCAGGGCGATGAACAGCAGCGAGTGAGAAAGAGTCTTCATGCGTCGATCCTCACTTCGCGCATCATGCCCGCTTCCATGTGGTACAGCAGATGGCAATGGAAGGCCCAACGGCCCAGCGCATCCGCGCGCACGCGGTAGCTGCGGCGTGTGCCGGGCGGCATGTCGATGGTGTGCTTGCGCAACTGGAACTCGCCGTCGGCGTTCTCCAGGTCACTCCATACGCCGTGCAGGTGGATCGGGTGCTGCATCATCGTGTCGTTGACCAGCACGATGCGCATGCGCTCGCCGTAGTTCAACTTGATGGGCTCGGCACCGGCAAACGGAATGCCGTCGAAGTTCCAGGCGAACTTTTCCATGTGGCCGGTGAGATGCAGTTCGATCTCGCGGCCGGGCTCACGCCCATCCGGGTCCTCGAACAAGGAGCGCATCGCGCCATAGGTCAGCACCTTGCGGCCGTTGTCACGCAGGCCGATGCCGGGGTCGTCGAGCTTGGGCTCGGTGGCCGCGGTCTGCATGTCGATCAGTGGATTGCCGGCTTCGCTGGGCTTGTGCTTGGGCGACTTGTCGGAGCCGTCATGGGCGCCGTGACCCATCGCCGCACCGCAGCCGCCTTCCATGCCCTTGGCCCCCATGTTGGCGCCGCAACCACCTTCCATGCCGGCACCGTGGTCGCCATGGCTGCCCATGTCGTGGCCCATGTCGCTCATGGTCAGCAGCGGGCGCGGATCGATCTGCGGAATCGGCGCCTGCAGGCCATGCCGCGTTGCCAGCGTGCCGCAGGCGTAGCCGGTGCGGCCCATGTCCTGCGCAAACAGGGTGAAGGCATCCTGGCCGGTCGGTTCGACGATCACGTCGAAGGTCTCGGCCGGGGCAATGCGGAACTCGTCGATGCTGACCGGATGGATGTACTGGCCATCAGCGGCGACCACGGTCATCTTCAGGCCGGGGATGCGCACATCGAAGTAGGTCATCGCCGAGCCGTTGATGAAACGCAGCAACACCTTTTCGCCACTGCGGAACAGGCCGGTCCAGTTGCCGGCCGGCGCGGTTCCGTTCATCAGGTAGGTGTAGGTGTGGGCGTTGATGTCGGACAGATCGGAGGGCGTCATCCGCATCCGGCCCCACATGCCACGGTCGCTGAGTGTCTCGCGCAGGCCATCCTTGCGCGCGTCGCGCATGAAGTCACCCACCGTGCGCTGGTAGGTGTTGTCATGCATCGGCATTTTCTTCATGCGCCGGAACAGCGCATCCGGGTCCATGTCGGTCCAGTCCGAGAGCATGACCACATGCTCGCGGTCGAAGTGGTACGGCGGCGGTGCCAGCGGATCGACGATCATCGCGCCGTACAGGCCGGCCTGTTCCTGGAACATGGAATGACTGTGGTACCAGTAGGTGCCGGACTGCTTGAGTTGGAACCGGTACTGGTAGGCCTCACCCGGTGCGATGCCGTTGAAGCTCAGGCCTGGCACGCCGTCCATGTTGGCCGGCAGCAGGATGCCGTGCCAATGGATGGAGGTCATTTCATCGGTGAGCGAGTTGGCCACACGCAGGTTGACCGTATCGCCCTCACGCAGGCGCAGGATCGGCGCTGGCAGGGAGCCATTGACGGTGATGGCGGGGCGGGTACGGCCGGTGAAGTTGACCGCCGAGCGGCCAATCGCAAGGTTCAGCTCGGTGCCGCGCAGCTCAACCGGCGGCACGGCCATGGCGCTGCCGGCGGCGAAGGCCTGCGGAATACGCGCCAGGCCGGCACCGGCAACCACGCCGCCAATCGCCAAGCCCTGCACGAAGCGACGTCGCGACAGTACCGAGCGCGAATCGGAAAGGAAATCAGAAGACATGTGGAACTCCCGGCCACACAGCCGCATCACGATGCGTTGCTGCGTGTCCTGAACAGATCAAGGGCGCACCAGGGCGATCGCCTTGGCACAGATATCTGCGTACGCCAGAAGGCGCGGGAATCAGCCGATGGGAGGGCGGTTGAGCTGGCCCGGGGCCACATCGTCGCGAGAGGGGAGTGCTGGCATTGGCGCCAAGGCATGGCGCATCGGTGCAAGCCTGGTCACCGTGACGCTGGGCAGCATGTTGCAATGCTGCTGGCAGTCGCAGTGGTCACCGCTTGCGCAGGGTGTACTGGCCTGTTCGTCCTGGCAGCAATCATGCGCACTGTCAGCGATGGCAAAATCGGGGTGCGCGTGGGGGTTTGTGTCGAGTCCGGGCGCTTGGCCCGCTTTTTACGAGGGCGAGGGCCTTGGCCCATGAGCGCCGGCCCGCCCCACCC